>CAZTCU010000306.1:0-3579 GCA_964612235.1 uncultured Rhizobium sp. | reverse complement strand
CCATCGCGTTGAAGAAGGTGTCGGCGCGATAGCCGAGACTGAGCTTGGAATTGCGATAGCGGACCGAGGCGCCTAGATAACCGCCGATGTTGGGCACGGTGGCGGTGGTGGAACGGGTGATGTCTTCGTCCGGCTCATGGACCTGTCCATCCTGGCCGCCGATGCCGACGCCATCGCAGCCTGCATTGATGCCGAGGCCGGTGTGGCGGCAATGCTCTGCGGTGTGGTGCAGCACGACCTTCTGCTGGCCGAACAGCACGCTCGCATTGAGGCCCCAGTCGAAGGTGATCTGGGCTTCGTCGCCGATGCCCCACAGGACTTGCGAAGCTTCCCATGTCACCTCGGGGCCGGCGCCGTGGAAGCTGCGCTGTTCGTCCGAAGTGAACTGATAGGTGTCGTGATATTTCGAGAAGGGTGTCAGATAGATGTTGTAGTGCGGGTCCGCGCCGATATCGAGCTTTGTCTTCTCGGTGAATTGCGCGATGCGCACGCCGCCGCCGATGGTGCCCAGCCCCACGTCCTTGCCGAGCGTAAAGTCGAGCATCATGTGGGTTTCGTGGGAGATGTTCCGCGAGTCCACGAATTCGTTGACCGAGCCGTGATAACAGCCGGCGAGATATTGCGGGTAATACGCTCCCACAAAGGCGCAGGAGTAGGAGTTCGCGCCGAAGGTGATCCCGGTTTTCGTGCCGGCATAAGCGCTCTGGTGGAAATGCTTGTTGCGGGTCGCGCGGCCGTAACGGATACCCGCCTTCAACTGCCAATCCGTCTCAGGCACCTCGATGGTCGCCGCCCCTTCCCAATCGAAGCCCATGTTCGGCAGTTTCGAGAGAGACGGGATGGTCGTCAGCCTTTCCGGCCAATCGGGCGTCGGGTTGCCGCCGTTCGGGAAATTCGGCGCGTAGTTGCTGGTGGGATCGTAGGCGATCACGTCGTGGTTCATCACGGCGTTGAAATTGCCGCCGAATTGCAGCCAAACGCGCGGCGGCGCATCGGTATCGAGGAAATCGAGGCCGGTGTTGCCGCCCGTGCCGCCCGCATCGAAATGCTTGGTGACACGCACGCCGAACAGGCGCGGATCGGTGAGGAAGATGTTGGTGGTGAGGCCGCTGTCGTCGCTGTTCAGGAAGTCGCCGGTGATGGCGGTGTTGTCGAACACGTTCTTGACATAGCCCATGAACTGCCAGCCGCTCGCATCGGTCAGGATCACGGCGAGGTTCAGGTTGGTGTAGCCATGGATGCGGTCATAGGGGTTGTCGTTCTGCACGCGTGCCCAGCTATCCGACTGCCAGTAGAAATCGCTGTGCAGCGTAGCCGCCCAATCGGGTGAAACGGGGACCGTGTAGTCACCAGACAATGACATGGTGTAGTGCGGCGCGTTGGGCAGTTCGTGGCCGCTCACATCCTTGGTGAAACCCTGGCCGCCGTTCGGCGCGGTGGACGGATCGAAGCCCGGATATGTGATCGTGGGCTGTCCCGCTGCGGTAAGCGTCATCGGATAGGTGCCCGCCGAATAGGGCTGTCCCGTCACCGGATCGTTGCCGCCATTGTAGGCAACGCCGCAAGCTTGCGGCCCCGGATTGCCTTCGCCGCCGCCGCCATACTGAACGACGAGCGCCGCCGCGACGTAATCCGGGAAAATGCAGTTCGAGGATTGACCGACGAACGGCTTCATCACGACCCAGCCGGGCGTGCCCGCAGTGCGGTCGATCAAGTCGATGGCCTGCTGGCCGTCGTTCAACCGGGTGGCTTCATAACCGCCCGCGAAGGAGAACTTGAGACCCGGCATGGGTTCCCACGTTGCCTCCAGCTCCGCGCCTTTCACGGTGGCGTCGAAGTTCAGGTTGATCGCGCTGCGGTCGACGATCTGGGAAATCTGGTAGCCCTTGTAATCGTAGAAGAACACGTCGCCGTTGAGGGTGAGCGCGCCGTCGAGCAGCGTGTTCTTGGTGCCCAGTTCATAGGCGTTCACATATTCCGGCTTGAACGTCAGCGGATGAACCGGGAAGGTGATCGTGTCGGTGTATTGCAACAGCACGGGACCGGGCGGGTTCGCGCCGCCCGCCTTGTAGCCATGCGCGAAGGAAGCATAGACCAGGGTTTGATCGGTGAAGGAGAGCTTGGGCGTCCAGTTCGCGACCGCGCGCCCGGTGAATTTTTGCCACGACTGATCGACCGCGCCGGTGGTGGGATAGCCATAGCCCTTTGTCAGCAATTGGCTGGGGATTTCCATGAAGTGCTTCTGGTCGTCGGTCCAGCGCAGGCCGCCTGTCAATTTCAGGTCGGGCGTGATGTTGTAATACGCCTCGCCGAAGACCGCGTAGGAATCCAGCACATAGGGATTCTGACTGAGGAAATAGTTGTGGCCCGCGTTGTCGAGCGAGTCGATCGGATTGGGATCGAGATATTGCGGGGACTCGGTGGGCACGCCGCCGCCCTGCTGCGGCGGTGAATAGCCCTTGCCGTTCGGCAGGCAGTAAAGATGGTTGGTGACGTTCTGAACGTAGTCCTTGCTGCAGAACACCTCGTTCATCGAGATCATGGTGAAGGTGTTCGAGAAGACGTAGTAATTCTCCTCCGTCTCGTAGTGCATATAGTTGCCGCCGGCGCTGAAGTTCAGCGGGCCGGAGAAGCTGGATGCCAGGCGGAATTCCTGGCTCAGCTGCCAGGCGCGCTCGGTGGAAAGGTCCTGAACAACCAGCCGGTCGCTGCAGCCCAATTGATGGTCGCAGAATACCCCGTTCTCGTCGACGAACGGATTGCTCGATGAACCGCCAATGAAGATGCCGGGCGTCGTATTGAAACGATTGTAATCTTCCGTCGACCAAAGAAAATCGTTGTTATAGCCGGTGTCGGAATAGAGAGTTAGCGAGGGCGTGACGTTCCAGATCGCGTTAAACTCGATGGTATCGTTCTTCGCCAGGTATTTGGGCTGGATAGCGGTCTGAATATTCCGCAGATTGGTCGACTGCTTGGTGTCGGTGTACGGATCCTTTTCGCTGTCGATCAAATTCTCGAATGCCGCACCGGAAACGAAAGGCAAGGAGAATCCGTTCGGCACGCTAAACGATTCATCAGCGTAGAGCGAACTCGGCAAGCACCCTTGGCTGAAGGTCGCACTGGTGATGTTGAACACGCTTTCGTGGGGATCGGACACATGGACGACGCCGTTGGGCGTGGAGAATTCGCTGATGCCGGGATCGGTCTTGCAAAGCTGCTTGCTGGAACGGATGCGGTCGTCGTTTTCGCTGAAATGTTCCCAGACGAGATAGGTCTGCACCGTGGACACGGGCTTCCAGCCGAGCGTGACGCGCGTGGACCACAGATCGCGGCCATCGGTCGGCTCGCCGGTGGTTTCGTTGAAGGTGTAGCCGTCGCGTTTGGTCCATTCGCCTGCGATGCGCAGGTCGAGCTTGTCGCTGACGAAGGGGATGTTCAGCATCGCTTCGAAGCGGCGGTTCTTGTAGTTGCCGATGTCGCCCGAAACCATGCCCTCGAACTGGTCGGACGGCTTGGCGCTGGTGATGTTCACCACGCCAGCCGTCGCGTTGCGGCCATAGAGCGTGCCTTGCGGGCCGC
>CAZTCU010000305.1:0-3580 GCA_964612235.1 uncultured Rhizobium sp. | reverse complement strand
GCGGCACCGTCGGCATCGTGTCGCGTTCGGGCACGCTCACCTATGAAGCGGTGGCGCAAACGACCGCCGTCGGTCTCGGCCAGACGTCGTGCGTCGGCATCGGCGGCGATCCGGTGAAGGGCACCGAGCACATCGACGTGCTGGAGATGTTCCTTGCCGATCCCGAAACCAAATCCATCATCATGATCGGCGAGATCGGCGGCACCGCGGAAGAAGACGCGGCCGACTTCATCAAGCACAACAAGGTCAAGAAGCCGATGGTCGGTTTCATCGCCGGTGTGACGGCTCCTCCGGGTCGGCGCATGGGCCATGCGGGCGCCATCATCTCCGGCGGCAAGGGCGGCGCGGAGTCGAAGATCGAGGCGATGAAGTCCGCAGGGATCCGCGTCTCGCCCAATCCGGCGGCACTCGGCACCACGCTTGTGGAACTTCTGAAAAATTAAACCACGTCGCACCCGCGCTACAGACGGCGCGGGGACCTCATGACATACTCCTCGTGCCGGGTCCTTCGGCACAGGGGATGGAAAATCATGCGTCGGTTGTTTGCGGGCTTGCTCGCCTGTTCGTTTGTTCTGGGCGTGGCTGCGTGCGGTTCAATGAACAAGGGCACGGGGCCGGTCGAAGGGTCTCCCACAACACCGCAGGCCTACATCGTCTTCTTCGTCGGCCACGACGTGACGCTCACCGATGACGGCCACAAGATCATCGCTTCCGCCGCGCGCGAAGCCAAAGAGATGGGCGTGAAGATGGTCCAGCTTTCGGGGCCTTCCACGCAGGTGACGCCGCATTACGATCCGGGCCTTGCGGCGCCGCGCATCAAACTCGTCCAGGACGAACTGATCGCCGACGGTGTTGCCAAGGAAAAGATCGTGCTCACCTCGCTTCCGACCGACGACGTGAAGGTGAACACCTCCGGCGCGCAGCGCGTCGAGATTCGCGTGTTGAAATAGGTCTTCTTCGATGATGGGCGGCACGCGGAGGCGCGGAGTACGCGGAGGCTCGAGAATCCTCCGCGTACTCCGCGCCTCCGCGTGAGATTGTTTGTGGCGCTTCGCACAAGGGCATTATCTCCCAATCCCCGTATTTGTTGCGCGGCCCCCCACCCGCCGCGCTTCCGCGCGTCGACCGCCCCGCGTAGGGGGCGGTAAGTTAGGACGCTAAAGGCTTTCGTCACGAAGCCGCCGCTATTCTTTCGTCAGGATGGGTTTGGCTGGTTGGATGGGATCGGGCGCCTCGAAGTTCCGGGTCGTTGACACCATATTAACCTTCGTAACCCATCTGTTTACGGGATTTGGGCGTGCATTCGGCACCGGAATGCGTTAAACGCCAGCGCCTCGCCGGTGCGCGAACGGAAAGACAGGCGGCACCCCCGCCAACCCATTGAAATGACAAGCCAAACAACGCCAAATCGACTGAACCGGGCCTCCAACGAGGTTCTGGACATCACCTCGTTCCTGAACGGCGCCAACGCCCAGTTCATCGAACAGCTCTACGCCCAGTACCAGCAGAACCCCGACACGGTGGACGAAAGCTGGCGGGCCTTCTTCGCCGAACTGGGCGAGAACGGCCTTTCCCCCACCCAGCTCGGCCGGGGGCCGCAATGGCGGCGCGACGGCAAGCTCAAGCTGGAGAACGGCGAGATCGTTTCGGCGCTCACGGGCCAGTTGCAGCCCGGCGCCAAGAAGCCGGGCGCTTCCGAAGACGACATTCGCGCCGCCGCGAAGGAATCCGTGCGCGCCATCCAGCTGGTGCGCGCCTATCGCGTCATCGGCCATCTCGAAGCCAATCTCGATCCGCTGCATCTCGCACCGAAAGAGCCGCATCCGCAGCTCGACCCCGGTTTCTACGGCTTCCACGAAGAAGACATGGACAAGCCCGTCTTCATCGACGGCGTGATGGGCATGGAAACGGCCACGCCGCGCCGCATGGTGGAAATCCTCCAGCGCACCTATTGCGGGCGCATCGGCTACGAGTTCATGCACATCACCGATCCCGAACAGAAGGATTGGCTGCAACGGCGCATCGAAGGGCCGGACAAGGAAATCTCGTTCACGCCGGAAGGCAAGCGCGCGATCCTGAACAAGCTGATCGAATCCGAAGGTTTCGAGAAGTTCGCCTCCGTGCGCTTCCTTGGCACCAAGCGTTTCGGCCTGGACGGCGGCGAAGCCACGATCCCCGCGCTCGAACAGATCATCAAGCGCGGCGGGCAGCTGGGCGTGAAGGAAATCGTGCTGGGCATGGCCCATCGCGGACGCCTGAACGTGCTCGCCAATGTGATGAGCAAGCCCTATCGCCAGATCTTCCACGAATTCCAGGGCGGCGCGTCCAAGCCCAACGAAGTCGAAGGTTCGGGCGATGTGAAATATCATTTGGGCGCATCGAGCGACCGCGAATTCGACAATCGCAAGGTCCATCTTTCGCTGACCGCCAACCCTTCGCATCTCGAAGCGGAAGACGCCGTCGTGCTCGGAAAGGCGCGCGCCAAGCAATACCAGCTGGGCGACACGGTGGCACGCACCAGCGTTCTGCCGCTGCTGCTGCACGGCGATGCGGCGTTCGCGGGGCAAGGCGTGGTCGCCGAATGTTTCGCGATGAGCGGCACCAAGGGTTTCCGCACCGGCGGCACCATCCATTTCATCATCAACAACCAGATCGGCTTCACCACCGCACCGATCTATTCGCGGTCTTCGCCCTATCCGTCGGACGTGGCGCTGATGGTGCAGGCTCCGATATTCCATGTGAACGGCGACGACCCGGAAGCGGTGGTGCATTGCGCGCGCATCGCGACAGAGTTCAGGCAGCTGTTCCACAAGGATGTCGTGATCGACATGTTCTGTTATCGCCGCTTCGGTCACAACGAGACCGACGAACCGGCGTTCACCCAGCCCCTGATGTATCGCGCGATCAAGGACCATCCCTCGACGCTCGAAATCTACACGCAGAAACTCGTCGCCGAAGGCACGCTGACCGAAGCCGACGTCAAGCAGATGATGGACGACTTCAACAAACGTCTGGACGAGGAATTCGAGGCTGCCAAATCCCATCGCCCCAACCACGCCGACTGGCTGGACGGACGCTGGAGCGGTCTTGCGAAGGCGACCGAAGGCGACCGCCGCGGAAACACCGACGTCTCGACCGAATTGCTGAAGAAGGTCGGCCACGCGATCACCACCGTTCCCGACGGCTTCAACGTTCACAAGACCATCGCGCGCCAGTTGCAGGCGAAGGCGAAGATGTTCGAAACCGGCGAAGCCATCGACTGGGCGACCGGCGAAGCGCTCGCGTTCGGCACGCTGCTTGAAGAAGGGTATCCCGTCCGTCTTTCGGGCCAGGATTCCTCGCGCGGCACGTTCAGCCAGCGTCATTCCATGCTGGTCGATCAGGAAAACGAAGACCGTTACATCCCACTGAACCACATCTCGCCGAACCAGGCCGAGTTCGAAGTCATCGACACGCTTCTATCCGAAGAAGCCGTGCTCGGTTTCGAATACGGCTATTCCTCCGCCGAGCCCAAGGCGCTCGTGCTGTGGGAAGCGCAGTTCGGCGATTTCGCCAACGGCGCGCAGGTGGTGATCGACCA
>CAZTCU010000304.1:0-3583 GCA_964612235.1 uncultured Rhizobium sp. | reverse complement strand
GCCGCCGCGAATTGTTGAAATTCCCGGATCACGCCCTTGACCGCAGCCGTCACAATCTTCTCGCCCGCTTCCGGCGTGGCCTGCGACGGATCGGAGCCGATGCGCCCATCCGGGAACCGGCGGCGATAATCCTCCGCGTCGTAGATCGGCCCCACGGGCGCGATGCGCGGGCTCATGGTCACGCGCTTCTGCGCCTCGGGATAAGCGAAATATGTCACCGAAACTTCGGAAGGCGTGGCATGGCTGCCCTCGCCCACCGGAAACAGCTGGCGGCAGATGTCCATCACGCCCGGCAGTTCCCACCAGTTGCGCAACATGCAGCGCAGAGGCCCGTGATTGTGGCCCACCCGCGCCAGGCTGATGCCGTGATAGATCTCGGAGAACGCCGCATTGATGGATGGAATATTGCCCCCATGCCCGTTCAGCCAATAAAGCCGTTCGAACCCGTGATGCGAAAGGCTCTGCGCCCAATCCGTCATCGCGGCGATCATGGTGGACGGGCGCAAGGTGATCGTGCCCGGGAAACTCATGTGGTGCTGCGCCTGCCCGACATTAAATGTCGGCCCCACAAGAAAATTCGCTTCGTCGCCCGCGCGCTTGCCGATGATTTCCGGGCACAGCGCATCGGTTCCCAAAAGCCCGTTCGGCCCGTGCTGCTCCGTCGATCCGATGGGAATCAGGATCGCCTTCGACCTTTCGAGATATTTCTCGATCTCGGGCCAGGATGAGAGATGAAGCTGCATTCAGTCTTCCAGAAGGTGCGATAACTTTGCCAGTGCTTTCTTCCACACTGCGCGTTCGTGCTCAACGGCGCGTGCATCTCTCAGCCTGTCGATTTGCACGGCAATCTGCGCTTTTTTCGGTCCCTTGGCCACAAACCCGAAATCAATTCGATTTCTACTCTTCCAGCTTCCGCGGACATATTTGTCCTTTGTTCGGGAAGAGATTTTGAACGCGCCTGTAGGGAACCATCTTACATGGCTGGCAGTGGTCACAACGGCGCGATAAAGCGTGGCGACATCTGCCTGCATCGTTTTGGACACGCCGACGGAGAATCCGCCCGCTTTCTGATGTTTCGCACGCAAACCCCGCGCGCGTTCGAAATTCACCGTAACGGTCTGCGCCCACCAGCCTGGCACCTTGTGCATTCCGTGAAGCCGTTTGGCGATGTCCTTGTGGCTCAGGTTCGCCGCCCTCGCCTTGTCGAGAACGTCGAACCAGCCCGCCCAATCCTTGCCCGTGGCGGCCTTTACCGCGGCGTCGGAGACCGAAGGCCGGAACGCTTGCTCCTTGGCGGACATGGCTTAATCTCCCTGCCACTCGCTATTCTAGGGAAACACCCATGCCAGACAATCGGGGCCCGCTCGCCGGCGTCCGCATCATCGACCTGACCGAATTCATCTTCGGCCCCTACGCCACCCAGACGCTCGGCGACATGGGCGCGGAGGTCATCAAGGTCGAGAATCCGGGCGGCGACCGGCAGCGCCATTCCGGCAAATACGGCAAGAACGCCGACATGGGCTCCGTCTTCATGGCGCTCAACCGCAACAAGAAAAGCATCACTCTGGACCTGAAGGACGAAAGCGCACGCGAAAAACTCCGCGCGCTGATCCCCACCGCACAGGTGTTCATCCACAACGTGCGCGTGGATGCGATGGCCCGCCTCGGCTTCGGTTACGACGAAGTGGCGAAGCTCAATCCCTCCATCGTCTATGTGCATTGCGTCGGCTACGGTTCCGACGGCCCCTATGCCGGGCGACAGGCATTCGACGATCTGGTGCAGGCGGCATCCGGCGCGTCCGATCTTTTGCCGCGCGTCGACGGCAATGACGATATGCGCCTCCTTCCCTCCTTCGTGGCCGACAAGGTGTCGAGCCTGCACGCGACCTATGCCGTGCTCGCCGCGCTCTTCCACCGCGAACGCACCGGCGAAGGCCAGTTTGTGGAAGTGCCGATGCTGGAATCCTTCACCCATTTCCTGATGGTCGAACATCTCTACGGCGCATCGTTCGAACCGCCTTCCGGCCGCATCGGTCACACGCCCGCGCTCGCCAACGACCGCCGCCCGCTGAAGACGAAAGACGGCCATATCGCGATCCAGCCGGTCAGCCGCGCGGCGTCCGCAAAGTTCTTCGAACTTGGCGGCATACCCGATGCGTATGAAAGCGAGCGCTTCGTCAACGCTCCCAAGGGATCGAAGGTCGCCGTCTATTACGAAATGCTGCGCGAAGCCGCCCTCACGCATACCACCGACGAATGGATGAAGCTCGGCGACGAACACCGCATCCCCATCATGCGCGCCAACACGCTTGACGAAGTGCTGGAAGACCCGCACCTGAAAGCCGTGAACTTCTTCCAGCTCCGCGACCACCCCACCGAAGGCAAATGGCGCGCCATGAAACCGCCGGTGAAATTCTCCAAGACCCCCTCTTCCATCCGCAGCGACCCGCCGCGGCCGGGAGAGAACGGGGACGAGGTGGGTTGAAATTTCCGGCCAGTTTGTATACAATGTATACAAATGAATACAGGAGTTTCCATGGCCAAGCGCGTCAACAAGTCCGTCGTCGTGACCGCACGCATCAGCCCCACTCTCAGCAAGAAACTCGACGGATACGCGAAGATCACCGGCAACACGAAGTCACGCGCTGTCGAGAAGCTGCTGCAACACCACATCGACTATGAGACGTGGTTTATCAAAGAAGTTCGCAAAGGCATCGCATCCGCCGATCGCGGCGAGTTGATCCCGCACGATGAAGCCATGCGGCAAATCCGGGAGCACATCGCAAAGAGAAAGCGCGAGAAACGAAAAGCGGCCTGATCGTTCATGGCGAAATGGACACCGGATTCGATCGCCGACGCGCGGGACGCTTGGGACTTTATCGCGCAAGACAATGAAATCGCGGCCGACCGGATTGTCGAGACCATCGAACTGGCGGCAAAAAGGCTCGATGAATTCCCCGAAATGGGCCGTAAAGGGATCGAACCAGGTACACGGCAACTCGTTGTCGCACGAACGCAATATAAGCTCGTCTATCGCATTCTCGAGAGCGAAGTCGAAATCCTCCGTATAATCCACGGTGCGCGAGATTGGCCTCCAAAAGGTTGAAGGCGAGCTTCAGTCCGGTCAATATCGTCAAAACAACATTGGAAACGCCATGTCCGACACCCTGATCTCCGTTACCGACGAATGGAAAAAAAGCGCGCTGATCGACCGCGCGAAATACGAGGAGACGTATGCGCGCTCGATCAAGGACCCGCACGGGTTCTGGGGCGAGGAAGCCAAGCGGCTGGACTGGATCAAGCCGTTCACCAAAGTGAAGAACGTCTCGTGGGAGCCGGAAAACCTCTCGATCAAATGGTTCGAAGACGGCTCGCTCAACGTCGCCGCCAACTGTATCGACCGTCACCTGCCCAAGCGCGCCAAACAAACGGCGATCCTCTGGGAAGGTGACGATCCCTCCAAATCCAAAGCCATCACCTACGAAGAATTGCATCGCGAGGTCTGCCGCTTTGCCAATGTGCTGAAAGCGCAAGGCGTCAAGAAGGGCGACCGCGTCACCATCTACCTGCCGATGATCCCCGA
>CAZTCU010000303.1:0-3585 GCA_964612235.1 uncultured Rhizobium sp. | reverse complement strand
GATCTGACCCTGCCCTTCGAGGTTGGGCGGCCGCGTTTCGAGACGCACGACGTGCGGCTGCTGCAGTTGCAATTCGGCTGCGTCTTCGCAGGTGATGACGCGTTC
This sequence comes from uncultured Rhizobium sp., assembly GCA_964612235.1. Taxonomy (GTDB): domain Bacteria; phylum Pseudomonadota; class Alphaproteobacteria; order Micropepsales; family Micropepsaceae; genus Rhizomicrobium. Next base: position 3,480 of record CAZTCU010000303.1, on the reverse strand, counting down.
TTCGGCGTCGATGTAAGCGGTCAAGCAGTTCAGCAGTGTCGTCTTGCCCGAACCTGTACCGCCGGAGATCAGGATATTGCAACGCGATCTCCCGATGACGCCGAGCACGCGCGCGCCCGCCGGATTGATCGAGCCGAAGCGCACGAGGTCTTCAAGAGTCAGTTTGTCCTTCTTGAACTTACGAATGGTGAGCGTTGGCCCGTCGAGCGAAAGCGGCGGCGCGATCACGTTGACGCGGGAACCATCGAGCAGGCGCGCGTCGCATATCGGCGAGCTTTCGTCGACGCGGCGGCCGACCTGGCTCACGATACGCTGGCAGATGTTCATCAGCTGCGCATTGTCGCGGAAGCGGATTGGCGTGAGCTGCACCTTGCCGCCCACTTCGATGAAGACGCGGCCCGCGCCGTTGACCATGATGTCGGCGATATCGTCGCGCGCAAGCAGCGGTTCGAGGGGGCCGTAACCCAACACGTCGTTGCAGATGTCCTGGAGCAGGTGTTCCTGCTCCGCGATGGACATCACCACCGCCTTGATCGAGATGATCTCGTTGACGATGTCGCGGATTTCCTCGCGCGCGGAATCGGGATCGAGTTGCGCAAGCTGCGCGAGGTCAATGGTGTCGATCAGCGCGTTGAAGATCGTCGTCTTGATCTGGTAGTAGTCCTCGCCGCGGGCTTCCGGCATGCGCTGCGGCGGCGCCGTCGGCGTTGGCGCTTTCTGCACGCGCGGAGGCGGCACGCTCATCGCCGCGGGCTCTGACCGCGCCGGCAATTCGAGATCGGAGCCTTGCGCGGATGCGCGGGGCGGTTCGGGCGGCGGCGCCTTGACGGGCGGCGCATCCTGGATGGCTGTGCGTTTGCCGAACATCGTTAAGCCTGCTTGCGCCCTTTGAGGAAGGTATCAAGGAAAGGAAGCACGCTCTTGGGCGCTTCGACCGGAGTGGCCCGCCCGGTGATCAGTTCGGCCAGGCGGCGGACGGAGTCGCCGACGGGGCTCTTGGGCTGCACTTCGAGCAGCATCTGCCCGTTGTTGGCGGCCTGTCCGAACAGTTGCGGATCGAACGGCACGACCAGCGACGGCGACACGCCGACGGATTCCGCGAAATCCTTGGTGGGGATTTCGGGACGCTTCGGAACGCCGATCTGATTGAGCACGAGCTTGGGCGGCTCGTCGTTCGGGCGCTGCTGCTTCAACAGATCGATCATGCTCTTGGCGGTGCGAAGGCTGGCGAGGTCCGGAGTCGCGACGACCACGATGTCGTCGGAAGCAAGCAGCAGATCCTTCACCCAGCGCGTCCACAGATGCGGAAGATCGACGACCACGCACGGCGTGGTCTGGCGCACGGCATCCACCACCGCTTCGAAGGCGCTGTTCGGCGCATCGTATTCGCGTTCGAGCATCGCGGGCGCGGTGAACAGCGAGAGATGGTCGCTCGACTTGTGCAGCAGACGGTCGAGCAGCACATCGTCAAGACGTTCGGGCGCGGTGAGCGCGTCGGCCACGCCCTGGCTCGTGTCCTCGTTGAAATTGAGGCCCATGGTGCCGAACGGCAGGTCGAGATCGACGATGGTGGTGTTGATCCGCAGCATCTCGGCGACGCACCAGCCCGCATTGTGGGCGAGCGTGGAGGAGCCTACGCCGCCCCGCGCGCCGACAAAGCTGACGACGCGGCCGATGGGCTCGGCCTTGGGATCGAGATAGAGACCCGAAATGACCTCGGTCAGATGCAACGGATTGAGCGGCGCCACGAGATATTCGCTCGCGCCCCTCTTCATCAGCTCGCGGTACAGTTCCACGTCGTTGACGCGGCCGACAACGACGACTTTCGTTTCGGAATCGCAGACTTCCGCCAGACGGTCGAGCTCGGCCAGCGCCTCGTTGCCCTGCAACCGGGTTTCGACGATCAGCAGATTGGGCGTCACCTGGCCGTGATAGTGCTCGATGGCGGCCTGAAGACCGCCGAGCTGCACCGTCAGATGCGCCTTCGCCAGACGGCGGTCGCCGCCCGCGCGCTGCAGAGCCGCGCCCGTGTCGGGAAACTCGCAGAAGGCATGGATCGAAATGCGCGGCACGGGACGCTCATGCGGAGCCGCACCGAAAGTCTCGTCGCCGTTTGTCAGCCCTTTGTCCGGCGTCATCGCCATCACCCTCTTTCGATTAATTCGACATCTGTGAAACGGTCGCCGATTGCTCTGGCGACTTGGCGGCGCCGGTGGCTTCGCCCTTTTCATACTTGCCGATGACAGTGGTGCGGCGCGTGGCATCGGCCGGTCCCTGATCGCGCGGTCCCAGAAGATCGCGCGGATCTGCGACCATCGCCGCGAGGTTCTGCTGCGTGGCGCAGCCGAAATTGGGCGGGGGCAGATTTGTAGCCGATTCCGACATGTCCTGAGACCAGTCGCTGCAGGGCGCCGTGCGAGCGACATAAGCCACATAGCCGATCTCGACGCGGCTATCGCCGCCGGTCACGTCATGCGTGCCGACAAGAATGTGCGATCGCGGCACGCCGAGATTGGCAAGACGCTCGCCGAAGAAGCGGATCGCTTCCGCCGCACCGGGACCGGCGGGTGCGGAAATCGAGATCGAACCGTTGCCGCGTTCCTGATAGCCCGCGACGAAGGAATCGAATTTCTCGGCCTCTTGCGTCGACAGCCCGTCGCCCGCGTAGGAAACGCGCAAGGTGCGCATGTCCGGCGCCACGCTGATCGGATGATTGAACTCCGGATCGGCGGTGATGCTTCCGTCGTTCATGGGTGCGGCGCAGCTTCCGGCGAGCAGCACGGCGGCAATCGCGCCCATGCACATCATCTTGTTCGTCTTGGTCATGGCTCTCACCCCTTACTGCACGATGTATCCGACCGGGCCGTTGGAAGCCTGGCGGATCTGTTCGGGCGTCTTGTGGTAGACGGTGTTCAGCTTGCCGAGCAGGATGGTCTCCAAATCGGTCGGCGGGACGAAACCGTCGGTCGGCATCGCCAGCTTCTCGCGCGAGGTCGGATTCACGAGATACGCGCTGACCAGCACCACGAGTTCGGTTTCGTTGTTCTGGAAATCGCGGCTTCTGAACAGGGCGCCAAGGACCGGCATCTGGCCGAGGGCGGGGAAGCGATCGATCTCCTGCTTGGTGGTATGTTGCAGAAGTCCCGCGATCGCGAAGCTGCCACCCGAGGGCAATTCCACCGTCGTTTCCGCACGGCGCACATTCAGGGCCGGAATGGTGACGCCCGCGACCTGGGTGACAGTGCCATCAGAGTTGGTCACCGAGCCCCCGCCCAGGGTGAACGCGCCAGTGTTGGTGAGTTCGCTGACTTCGGTGGAGATCTGCAGCGAGATGCGGTTTTCACTCAACACGACCGGCGTGAAGGCAAGCCCCACACCGAACTGCTTGAAGGCGACGGTCACGTTGCCGTCACGGTCGCGGCTCGCCGGCACCGGAAAATCACCGCCGGCAAGGAACTTCGCCGTCTCACCCGAAACAGC
>CAZTCU010000302.1:0-3589 GCA_964612235.1 uncultured Rhizobium sp. | reverse complement strand
ACCGGAATGCGAAGATCAATTTCGGCTACCGCGCCGACTTCTTCTTCAACGCCATAGATGGGGGCCAGGACACGGCCAAGAGCTACGGCCGCGGCTTCTATGGACCGTATTTGAACGTCAGCCTTGGATTGGGTGGGTGACGGCCGAAATCTAAGGAAAGCCTTCCTCGATCCGGGTCGAACAGGCCGCGACATTTTCCTCAGGGAACTCGCGGCCCCCCCGCGGAGTTACCCCTCCTGCGCCGCCGGGTGCGCCATCGGGGGGTATCACGGGGATGTCAGGAAAATATGTCAGGACCGCAAGGCGCGGGACCGAATTGCTCTTGGCGTCTGCCCTCGTGGCCAGCCTGCTTCCGGCCCACGCCGCCGCCGACGACAGCCTTGAAGGGCTGAGCAAGCTGTCGCTCGAACAGCTTGCAAATGTCACGGTCGTGTCTGTGTCCAAGCATGCCGAACCGCTTTCGGGCGCGGCGGCTGCCGTCTTCGTCATCAGCGCCGAGGACATCCATCGTTCCGGCGCCACCAGCCTACCCGAGGCGCTTCGTCTTGCGCCCAATCTCGAAGTGGCCCAACTCAACGCCTACACCTACACCATCACCGCGCGAGGCTTTAATTCGCCGGAATCGGCGAACAAGCTTCTGGTGCTGGTCGACGGTCGCAGCGTCTATTCGCCCTTGGGCGCGACCGTATTTTGGGATTCGCTCGATATTCCTCTCAACACCATCGACCGCATCGAAGTCATCAGCGGCGCGGGCGGAACGCTCTGGGGCGCCAACGCCGTCAACGGCGTCATCAACATCCTCACCAAATCCGCAAAGACGATGCAGGGCTTTGCGCTCGACGCCAATATTGGTTCGTTCGACCGCACCGGCACGCTGAGTTATGGCGGCACCGCGGACGATCACATTTCCTATCGCGCTTATATTTCCGGCTTCGACCGCGCGCCGACGTCCGCCTTCGATCCGCTCGATCTCACGAGCGACGCCTGGCGTGGCCTGCAAGCGGGGGGCCGCGCCGACGGCCAATGGGACAACGACACTTATCGTCTCGAAGGCGTGATCTACGGCAATGCGACCCATGGCGATCCGCCGGGCCAGCGCAATCAGCAAAGCACTTGGGGCGGAAACATCCTGGCGCGCTGGCATCGCGATCTCGACGAACAATCCTCGTTCGGCGTCCAGACCTATTACAGCCGCGACGGTCGCACCAATCCGGTGTTGAGTGAACTTCTCAACACCTACGACATCATCGGCCAGTACAACACCGTCCTCTGGTCGGATCACAAGATCGCCGTCGGCGGTGAATTCCGCCTCTGGCACGAGACGCTTCAATCCTTCAATCCGTTTTCGTTCGCAGAACCCGGTGCCACGCTCACGTTGGGAAATCTCTTTGTGCAGGATGAATTTCCGCTGAGCCCCACACTGCGCCTGACGCTCGGCTTCAAGGGCGAGGAGAACAATTATTCCGGCTTCGATTATCTGCCGAGTGCGCGCCTGGCGTGGCAGCCCGATGCCGACGACCTGTTATGGGCGGCGATATCCCGCGCTGCGAGAACGCCTTCGCGCATCGATCGCGAACTGCAATTTCCCGGCGTTCTGGCGCCCGCACCGGATTTCAAATCCGAAAGCCTCGTCGCGTTCGAGGCAGGCTATCGCGGGCAGATCGGGCCGCGCTTCTCGCTTTCCCTATCGAGCTTCTTCAATTTCTATGACTCGCTTCGGTCGGACGGCCTGACGAATGGCGGATTGCCGATCATCCTGCAAAACGGTGCCGCCGGTCACAGCTACGGCATCGAGGCCTGGGGCAGATACAGCGTCTCCGATTGGTGGAAACTTGCTGCCGGTGCCAACTGGCTGCATCGCGACTATCATTTGAAGCCCGGCTTCGTGGATATCTCCTTCTTCCAATCCATCGGACAGGACCCGCCGTGGCAGGCCTCCTTGCGGTCCGAGATGAATGTGACGCCCGAACTGGAATTCGACACCACGTTGCGCGCCGTCGGTCATGTCATGCGGCTATTCGATCCCGTTCCGATCGAACTGGTGCCGGGCTACGCGGAATTCGATGCGCGTATCGGCTGGCTGATCACCCCGTCGCTCGAATTGTCGGTGCAGGGAACGAACCTGCTTCACCCTCGCCATATCGAAGTCAACGATCCGTCGACTTCACCTGTCCGCTATATTCCGCGTCAGGTGTCGATCGCATTAAGGGCGCGGCTGTGAGAATGTGCGCGGTGCGTGGCGTGGTCCTGTTCGCGGCCGCGGCGATCTACGCCGCCGCACCCGCTCTGGCGCAGGCCGTCACCGCCAACGCCGTCAAGGCCGCCTATCTCACGAAGTTCGCGCCGTTCGTCGAATGGCCCGCTTCGTCGCAGCAGCCGGATTCGCCATTCGTCATCTGCATCATTGGAAGGGATCCCTTCGGCGACGTGCTGGACCGCATTGCCGCGGGACAGAAATTCGGCACCCATCCCATCGCAATCAAGCGCATTCAGGCGATGCAATCCGATTGCCGCATCGTATATGCCGGCTCGTCGACGGATGCCGCAAAAATGTCCGATGCCGCACGGAAGGAACCCGTACTGACCGTGAGCGATGCCGACACCGACGGCGGCGCACACGGCATCATCTGCTTCGTCCGCGAAAAGGATCATGTGCGGTTCGACATAGATGCCGGCGAGGCCAGACAGCACGGCCTGGTGATGAGTTCGAAACTGCTCGATCTGGCGCGCAAGATCGTCAACCCGCCGGAGGTCGCGCCATGAGGTTGCGCATCGGCATTGCTCCGCTTGTGGCGCTGGGGCTCTCGCTCGCTCTGATCGTGGCGGGTTTTCTGATGGCCGGTTATGAAGAATCGCTGTTCCGCAAGAAAGCGATCGCCGAAGTCACCGGACAGGCCCATATCCTGGCTGCCAGCGTGACCGCGGCCCTCGCCTTCGACGATGCAAAGGCGGCGAAGGAATATGTCAGCGCCTTGCGCGCCAATCCCGACATCGATGCCGCCGCCGTCTACGTCGCTTCCGGCGCGCGGCTCGCCGGCTTCACGAAGACCGCACCGTTGCCGCGTTCGGTTATCCGCGCGGATTCGCACTTCGAAAACGACAAGCTGGTGGTCTCCATTCCCGCCGCGCAGGGCGCCCAGCGGGTCGGTTATGTCTATATCAAGGCTCGCACCGAATCGCTGGAGCGACGTTATCTTCGCTACGCCGTCCTTGTGATCCTGATGACCATGGCGGCCCTGATATTGGGCGTGCTTGCGCTTTCGCAAGCCTCGCTCACCCGCGCCCACCGCCTGCTCGAAGCCCATGCGAAGGATCTTGCCGATACCAATCGTCGCCTCGAACGCGAAATGCAGGAGCGCGCGCGCATCGAGGAAGCCTTGCGGCAGAGCCAGAAAATGGAGGCCTTGGGCCAGCTTTCCGGCGGCATTGCGCACGATTTCAACAATCTTCTTGCAGCCATCAAAGGCAACATCCAGCTTCTGGAACGCCGCCTCTCGCAAGGACGAACCGATGTGGAGAAATATATCGGCGGATTGAAGGAAGGAATCGATAGGGCGACCGCATTGACGCAGCGCGTGCTGGCTTTCTC
>CAZTCU010000301.1:0-3601 GCA_964612235.1 uncultured Rhizobium sp. | reverse complement strand
TTCCTGACGGCGTTGGAAGAAAGAAGCCGTGACAGCGCCGAACGCATCAAGGCGTTGATGTTCACGTTCGAAGACCTTTCCAAGCTCGATCCGGGCTCGATCCAGACGCTGCTGCGCAATGTCGAGAAGGACAAGTTGGGCCTCGCACTCAAAGGCGCCACGGATTCCCTGCGTGACGTCTTCTTCTCCAACATGAGCGAACGTGCCGGCAAGATCCTGCGCGAAGACATGGAAGCGATGGGGCCGGTGCGTCTGAAAGACGTCGACGAGGCGCAGATGCGCATGGTCAACGTCGCCAAGGATCTTGCGAACAAGGGCGAGATCATGATCGCCAGCAAGCAGGGCGAAGACGAGTTGGTGTATTGATGAACCCGCGCGCTTCAGCCACCAAATTCACCTTCGACACCGTGTTCGACGCGCAAGTCGACGCCGTGTCGGATGCCGCCAAAGCGCGGCAGAAAAAATCTCTGACGCAGGGTGAGATCGACGCACTTCGTGCCGAGGCGCGCGCGGAAGGATTGAGGGCCGGAGAAATCCGCGCGGCCGAAGCCGTGGCCGCTGCCGCCAACGAAACCGCCAATGCCCTGCGCACGGTTTTGCAGCGGTCGTCTGCCGATATCGAAATCGTGCGTGCGGAAGCAGCCAAACTCGCGCTGGTCGCGGCGCGGACACTGGCGCGTTCGGCTCTCGATGCCATGCCTGCTTCCGAAGTGGAAAACGTGTTGCGTGAATCGCTGCACCAGGCGATCGGCGAACCGCGCGTCGTGTTGCGCGCGAGCCCGCAGGTGGCGGCAGCCTTGCAGCCACACCTTTCTGAGATCGCGCATGAAGAGGGTTACGAAGGCCGGGTGCAGATTTCGGCCGATCCGAATATTCGCGGCGCGGACTGCCGCATCGAATGGCGCGGCGGCGGGGCGGAACGCTCCGAAGCCGCTCTCGAAACGGCGCTCGCCGAACTTATCGCGCGGCGTTTCAGCCACATCCATCATCCGCTCACAGAGGAATAGACCATGGCGGGCAATGACGAAGTCGAACTGCCGGATCTCGGCGCCGAACAGCCGCCGGGCAACGCGCCCGCCCTGCTGGATACCGAGGCAGCACCGGATACGGACGTAAAGCGTTCGGCCACCGACCTTGAAGCGGTGTTTGACGTGCCGGTCACCGTGTCCGCCGTGCTGGGCAAATCGGCGATGGAAGTGAGTTCGCTTCTGAAGCTCGGCAAGGGCACCATCGTCGAACTCGACCGCAAGGTGGGCGAAGCCATCGACATCTATGTGAACGACCGCCTCGTCGCGCGCGGCGAAGTGGTGCTGGTCGAGGATCGCCTCGGCGTCACCATGACCGAAATCATCAAGGCCGGTCAGTCCTAAATCCGGCAACCGTAAGGAATACTCCCATGCGTCTTCTCATCGTCGGACAATTGCAGGGCCAGCTTGGCGCCGCCACCAAGATCGCGATGGATCGCGGTGCGAAAGTCACGCACGCAGGCGATAACGACATGGCGCTGGCCGAACTGCGCGCCGGCAAAGGCGCGGACCTCGTTCTGGCCGACGTATCATCGGATATCGGCTATCTCGTGCGCTCGCTGGCGACCGAACGAATCTGCACACCGGTGGTGGCTTGCGGCATCGGCACCGATGCGCGTCGGGCCGTCGATGCGATCCGGGCGGGCGCAAAAGAATATCTGCCGCTGCCGCCAGATCCCGAACTGATTGCAGCCGTGCTGGCCGCCGTCGCTGACGAAAGCCACCAGCTTGTCTATGAAGACGAAGCGATGGCGATGGTGCTGGCGCTGGCCGACCAGGTGGCGGGCAGCGAAGCCTCAATCCTCGTCACCGGTGAATCCGGCACCGGTAAAGAAGTGCTGGCGCGCTATGTTCACAGGAAGTCGGCGCGCGCCGACAAGCCGTTCATTTCGGTGAACTGCGCGGCGATCCCGGAAAACCTGCTCGAATCCGAATTGTTCGGTCACGAGAAGGGCGCCTTTACGGGCGCCATCGCGCGCCGAGTCGGCAAGTTCGAGGAAGCAGACGGCGGCACTCTGCTGCTGGACGAAATCTCGGAGATGGATGCACGGCTGCAGGCGAAACTCCTGCGTGCCATTCAGGAGCGCGAGATCGACCGCGTGGGTGGCACCAAGCCGGTCAAAGTCAATATCCGCATCATCGCGACCTCCAACCGCGACCTGGCGGAGGCCGTGAAGCACGGCACGTTCCGCGAAGACTTGCTCTATCGCCTCAACGTCGTGAACCTTCGCCTGCCCGCCCTGCGTGAGCGCCCTAAGGACATTCTCGCACTGGCCCGCCACTTCGCGCAGAAATATGCGGATGCCAATGGCGTTCCGTTCCGCGCGATATCGCCGGGCACGGAGCGTGTGCTGATCTCGCACTACTGGCGGGGCAACGTGCGCGAACTGGAAAATACCATTCATCGCGCGGTGCTTTTGGCGAACGGTTCGGAGATCGGGCCTGAAGCCATCCGCCTGCCGGACGGATCGCTGGTCGGCCAGGTGCGTGCGAGCGATTTGTCCGGGCCGGTGCAAAGCGCGGTGGAGTCTGCTGCCATTGCGACGCGCGGTCTTGTCGGCCGCACGGTTGCGGATGTGGAGCGAGACCTGATCCTCGACACGCTCGACCATTGCCTTGGCAATCGCACGCATGCGGCAAACATCCTGGGCATTTCGATCCGCACGCTGCGCAACAAACTGCGCGAATATTCCGGTGCAGGCCTTGCCATTCCGCAGCCCGGCGAAACGCGGATGGCGGGATAGACTGATCCTCCATGGCCAACACTGACATCGCAGCACCTGCCGTCTCCGGCGGCTTCTCGCTCGGCTCGCTCTCGGGCCTGCTGAAGCGCAGCGATCTCGGCCTGGCTATCGGCATCATGGCGATCCTTATCGTCCTGATCCTGCCGCTGCCGACATGGTTGCTGGACGTTTCGCTGGCGTTTTCGCTTTCGCTTTCGATCCTGATCCTGATGACGTCGGTGTTCATCAGAAAGCCATTGGAATTCAGTTCGTTCCCCGCGATTCTGCTCATCACCACCATGATGCGGCTGGCGCTCAATCTTGCCTCGACGCGGTTGATCCTGAGCCATGGCAATGAAGGCACAGATGCCTCCGGCTATGTGATCCAGGCGTTCGGCACGCTGATCATGCAGGGCAATTTCGTGATCGGCCTAATCGTGTTCGCGATCCTGGTGATCGTGAACTTCGTGGTCATCACCAAAGGTTCGGGCCGCATCGCCGAAGTGGCCGCGCGCTTCACCCTGGACGCCATGCCCGGCAAGCAGATGGCGGTGGACGCCGATCTTTCCGCCGGCCTGATCGACGAGACAGAAGCACGCCGTCGCCGCAAGGAACTCGAAGCCGAATCCAACTTCTTCGGCGCCATGGACGGCGCCAGCAAATTCGTGCGCGGCGATGCCGTGGCGGGACTTTTGATCGTCGCGATCAACATCATCGGCGGCATCATCATCGCAGTGGCGCAGAAGGGAATGAGCTTCGCCGATGCGTCGCACACCTTCACGCTGCTGTCTGTAGGCGACGGCCTTGTCAGCCAGATGCCGGCGCTGATCGTTTCGACGGCGGCCGGCCTGA
>CAZTCU010000300.1:0-3606 GCA_964612235.1 uncultured Rhizobium sp. | reverse complement strand
TTGCGCGTGCCGGGCGCGTGGGACCCGTTCGAGCTTGCGATGCGTGCGGTGCTGGGCCAGCAGATCACGGTGGGCGCGGCGCGCAAGCTGGCGGGCAAATTGACGGCGCTTTGCGGAACGCCCCTTTCATCGGCGGTGCCGGGGCTGACACATACGTTTCCTTCCGCCGCACAAGTGGCCGACGCCGATCTTTCGGCGATGGGAATGCCCGGCGCGCGGTTGCGCACCTTGACGGCGGTGGCGAAGGCCGCGCTCGCCGAACGCGATCTGTTCAGCACGGCGGTCGATCTGGAAAGCGCCGTCGCGCGGTTGTGTGCGCTGCCGGGGATCGGGGAATGGACGGCGCAGTACATCGCGTTGCGCGCGTTGCACGAACCCGATGCGTTTCCGGCTTCGGATGTGGGATTGCTGCGCGCGATGGACGATCATTTGGGCAGGCGCGCGACGGCGGAGGAATTGCTCACCATCGCGCAAGGATGGCGGCCATGGCGGGCTTATGCCGCGCAACATCTCTGGACGGCGGATGCGGGCGCGCCCGCGATCCGCAAGAAGGCCGCTTAAGCGGACGCGCCTTTCAAGAACTGCGCGTCCGCGTGGGCGTGCTATTTCGGCTCGACGCCGACCGTCCGGAACGCGACCCAGAGCTCTTTCACGCCGGTCTTCGGCATTGTGCCGCACAGCATTTCGCCGCGCGAGGCATGATCCTTCGCTTCCGCAAGGGCCTGCGCCGACATCGCATGGGTGTCGAGCGCGTTGAATTGCGTCACGAGATCGGTGCAGTACTCCCGCACGGTTTGCTTTTTCGCCGGCGCCGCCGACGCCAGCGTTGTGGCCTGTTTTTCTTCGGCGAACGCGGACGTGGCGAGAACACTTGCCACGGCGACCGCGACGCCCCATTTCAACACATGCATCCTACGCTCCCAAAAAATAAAATGATTTGAACGGACAAATCCTAGTCTTCCGTCAAATTGCAATCCATGAGCCAGATCATGAATCCCTGTACGGAGCATTTGCTGACAGTGGTGTTATCAGCCCGTGTTTAGAGGCTTAAATGCAAGCGCATAGCGCCAGGGACGCGGCAGTTATTGAAAGCGATGTCATTAGACGCGCGAAAAATATTTTCGTCCGGACGCCGATTTTGCGGCCTCAGCTGCGCGCGACCTGCGCGAGCTGGCTGAAAGACTGGCGCGCGATGGGCTCCAGATCGGCGATGGCGGGCTTGAGCTGTTTGGCGGTCTCGGTCACGAAATCAAAGCTGCCGTCGCGACGCTGGCGAAGGTCTTCGAGACGCCGGATAATCTCCTCGCGGTCGCTGCCGTCGACCGGCAACGCCTTCAGTTGGGCTTCGGTCAGCGCGATTTCCTGGGTGAAATCGAAAACGCTGTCGAGCGGCATGGTGAGGCGCAGGATGATGGTGTGAATGCGCGCCCGCAAATTCGCATTGCTCAGGAAGAACAGGCTTTCGCGATTGCGATCATAGATGTCGATCTCGCGGCGCGCGGCGCGCAACATGCGCAAGGTGATCGGTCCGTAAGGGTCGCCGATGGTGCGGGTCTGCGCGCCGAATTCGAGCAGCACGTCGAGGGTGGAAAGCATTTCGCCGAAGAAGAGCGCCGCGTTCATCTCGCGCTGGCGGCGTTCGATGTGGCGTTCGATCCAGGTGGCGAGCAAGCCGCCGGCGGTCGCCAGCACCGCACCGATGATGATGGCCCAGATCGTGCTCAGATTGTTGAGGAAGTCGTAGGCTTCCGGCTTCATTCAGATCCCCGCCCACCAGGTGTAACCCTGGTCTTCCCAATAGCCGCCATTGCCGCCGCGGATGTTCGCGAAGCTTTCGACCAGCTCGATGCCGTTCACATATTTGGCCATCTTGTAGCCGAGCTGGCGTTCGGCGCGAAGCCGGACGGGGGCGCCGTTGGCGACGGGAAGGGGTTGGCCGTTGAGGCCGTAGGCGAGGATCGTCTGCGGGTGGAGAGCTTCCACCAGATCGAGGGTCTCGTAATAGAACTGACCCGCACCCATGTCGTCGGCGCAATGGAAGAGGACGAAGCGGGCGTTCTCCTTCGGCCTGGCCTTGGCGAGGATCGGACGCAGCGGCGCACCCGTCCATTCGCCGATGCAGGACCAGCCCTCCACACAATCGTGGCGCGTGATCTGGGTGCGCGGCGGCATGGCGCGCAAATCGGCCATCGAAAGCTCGAAGGGATGTTCGACCAGGCCGCCGACCTTGACGCGCCAGTCGCGGAAATTGTTGGCGGCGTGGGCTTTGTAATCGTCGCTCGCCGGATCGAGCGTGCCGTTGGCGCGGAAGACGGGTGCGATGTCGGCTTTCGAGAATTCGGGGGCGAGCGCATCGCGGCCCGCGAACAGGCGCTGCACCTTGTAGGCGAGATCGGCGCCTTTCTTGAGGAAATCCGATCCGCTCGCGCTTTGCGAGATCTTATCGCAACCGGCGAGCAGGGCGGCGCTGGCGCCGACGGTGAGGCGCGTGAGGACATTGCGGCGGTTGGTGTCAGCCATTGTCCGCCTCGATGCCGTAACGGCCTGTGATGATGGCGCGCAGATTGTTGAGCGGCCCGGAAAGAATGACCATGACCATGTGAACGACGAAGAATATCACGAAACCGAAGGCACAGAGGAAGTGGATGGTGCGTGCGCTCTGCCGTCCGCCGAAGATGAAAAGCAGTTCGGGCAACGCGCTGTTCATGGTGGGCGACATGGTGAGGCCGGTCAGCACGATCAGCGGGCCGAGGATGAAGATCACGGTGAAATAGGCGAGCTTCTGCAACACGTTGTAGTGCAGCGCCTCTTCGCCTTTGGGGAAGCGCAGGTGCAGGTGATCGATGATGTCCTTGCCGATATTCCGCAGGTCGCGCTTTTTCGGCAGCAGGTCGCGGCCGAAATGGCGGCTGGCGAAGGCATAGACCGCGAACGCCAGTCCGTTGAACACGAACAGCCATGCGAAGAAGAAATGCCACTGGCGGCCCGAGGCGAGCGAACGCCAGCTCGGCAAGGTCGCCCAGGCGGGGAAGCCGCGCACGGCGGTCTGGCCGAATATTTCGGAGGCGCCGAAGACGCCGGTGGTGTCGAAGCGGGCGCTGCCGATCTGCGTGATGCCCCTGATTTCGCCGGTCGGTGTTTGGATCGCGGTCATCGAGAGGAGCGGTTTGTCGAAATGGCTGGTCACGCCCCAATAGAGCGCGGGATGGGCGTTGAAGATCTGCAAACCGCTCATCAGCATGATGAGCAGCACGCCCGCATTCACCCAATGGGCGATGCGAACCCAGAGCGTGTGGCGATAGACGAGCCGGGTTTCCGGCCTGTCTTCGGCGTGAGAGAGAAAAGCCACTAGGGGTGCCCCGCTGTTTCTTTCGGCCAGTTCGGCTGGGGGGATGCAGTGGTTACAGGATCGGTCCTTGGATAATCACACAGTAACTTACCTCCCCCTAAGCGAGGAGGTAAGTGGCGGGCGATGTTTTGGGTCATTTCGGCGTTACCCTGACTGTGCATCGGCCTGCATGCTCCGCGCGAAGTTCGGCGATATTGCCGTGCAGGGCCACATTGCATTTCTCCACCGTAACCTTTGCGCCGTGAGGGTAGTGAATT
>CAZTCU010000299.1:0-3608 GCA_964612235.1 uncultured Rhizobium sp. | reverse complement strand
ACCCGAGCGTCGGGATCATCGTTCTGGCGGCAACCAACAGGCCGGAGATTCTCGACCCTGCGTTGCTGCGCGCCGGGCGATTTGACCGCCAAGTGCTTGTGGATCGCCCTGACCGCAAGGGCAGGATCGATATACTTCAAGTCCATCTGAAGAAAATCCGGATTGCACACGACCTCGACGTGGACACCATCGCAGGCTTGACCCCGGGGTTTACCGGTGCGGACCTCGCCAACCTCGTGAACGAGGCGGCGCTGGTGGCGACCCGGCGCGGCGGCGACACCACCACGCTTGAGGACTTTACCCAAGCAATTGAGCGCATCGTGGCGGGTCTTGAGAAAAAGAGCCGCATCCTAAGTCCCCGCGAGCGTCAAATCGTGGCGCACCACGAAATGGGTCATGCGCTAGTGGCGATGTCGCTACCGGGAACCGATCCCGTGCAGAAGATCTCGATCATCCCACGTGGACTGAGCGCACTGGGATATACGCTTCAACGTCCGACAGAAGACAGGTTCCTGATCAGCCAAACCGAACTTAAAAACCGCCTGGCTGTGCTGCTGGGCGGGCGGGCTGCGGAAACGCTCATTTACGACGAGGTTTCGACGGGAGCAGCCGACGACTTGACCCGCGCCACAGATATCGCGCGCGACATGGTGGTAAGGTTCGGCATGACAAAGGAGCTTGGGCAAGTCTCCTACGAACCTGAGCGCGGCAGCTTTCTCGTGGGCCAAATCCCCGCCTGGCGCCCCAAGACGTATGGGGATGGAACCGCCCAAGCGATCGATCTGGCCGTCAAGCAACTCATCGAAAGCGCGTTCGAAGCGGCCAGTGCAATACTTGAGCGAAATCGAGACGCGCTCGAAAGGTGGGCCGGCGAGCTGCTCACGCATGAAACCCTCGGGCCGAAGGAGATCGAACGGCTCAAGAGTCAGTTGGAAGGTGGAACCACCGCACCCAAAGCGCCACTAGAACTTGTATCTGCCAATCGCGCGTCGTGAGAGGCATATGCCGCAAGTTTCGCGGGCCAACAGCGCGCAATTCAACTACAGTTGCCGCAAAAGCTGCTTTTCGATCTCGTAGATGGGCATCTTGACATAGTCACGATCCAGCTCGCGGACGATCGCGCCGCGCGTCGAGCTAGACAGCGCCGGTCTCAGAGCGCCCAAAGCGCGGGCAGGCGCGATCAATATCAACGAAGTCACGCCTCGCTCCCGCACATAGCCGTCTAGACAGGCCGCAAATTTCTGCAGAAATGCCGTTTCGGCTTGATCGTGAAAATCCTCCTCCTGCATGGATGAACGCGCCCCATCGGCGGAATTGAATGATCGGCCCGGCGGGCTAGTCCCTTGTTCATGCGTCGGTGGATTGTCCTGCACGAACGTCTCGCGCATCTCCAGCTTGGGATAAGTTGCATCCCCCTTGTTTTCCAGCAGCAACGCCTTGCGGCCATCGCATACGGCGACCCACATTCCGTGGTGCAGCGGTAAGGCAGTCATGGCTATTCCTTTGTCATTCTTAAGAGAAGTTGCGCACGGATGTTGCCTCCACTTTATGACTTCGATCAATTGCTCGAGGCGATAAGAAGGGCGTTTTTTTAAGCTGGAAACCAGCGTATCTCGCCGCCCAATCGAGAACTTGCCGTTTGGGTTCCGAGCCGAAGCCCTCAAAGATTGAGGAAGATCATCAACGTACAGCCCGGAACGGTACAATCTTCGAGCCGCATCGGAGATATGAATGTCATCCTGCCCAGCCGAGTTGAGCGCAGATCGTGCGCTGGAAAACAAGGTGCGATTTCTGCTTAGCGCGGATAGCTATCCCGAGCCGGCAACAGAAGTGCGCCATGTGGAAACGCATATGTCCCACGTCTTTCTCGCTGGCGACAGGGCCTACAAACTGAAGAAGCCGATCAAATTGCCCTTTCTCGATTTTTCCACGCTCGAGAAACGCGAACGGATGTGCCGACAAGAGCTCGTGCTCAACCGCCGCATGGCGCCTCATTTGTATCTGGAAGTCGTCCCCTTGTGTGAAACCGATGGCAAGCTGAGGCTGGGAAGCGGGGAACATATCGTTGATTGGCTGGTGGTCTTGCAGCGCCTCGACGAACGCTTGATGCTGGACTCGGCAATAGCCAACCGACGGGCGCATGCGCCGCAGCTTCTGCGACTCACGAACAGGCTGGCGGATTTTTATCGGCATGCCCATCCCGTGTTTATTTCTCCGGCTCGATATCTTGCGAAATGGCGGCAGGTTATACGGTCGAACAGGCATGCCCTTCTTCATCCCGATCTTTCCCTGCCCGTCGCACGCGTCCTCGAACTCGATCGCATACAATCCCGATTTCTGGATTGCCTGGGCGGTTTGCTGCTGCAACGGCTCAAGCAAAGGAAGATCGTAGATGGACACGGCGATCTCAGGCCCGAACACATCTGGCTTGGCGAGCCCCTGGCGGTCATCGACTGCCTTGAATTCAACGCCGAGCTTCGCGCCATCGACCCGTTCGAGGAGCTGGCCTACCTAGCGGTTGAGTGCGAGCGCTTTGGAGACACCAAGATCGGTTCGTGGATCATTCAGCGGCTCAGAAAAACACTGCCAAATCCGCCGCCGCCCGAACTGCTATCGTTCTATAAATGTTATCGTGCCACGCTGCGCGCCAATCTGTCGGCCGTTCACCTTCTGGAAAAGAACCCGCGAACGCCAGAGAAGTGGCGACCGCTGGCCCTTCGCTATCTGGAAATCGCCCGAAAGGAGACTGCAATACTTGAGAGGGCGATCAAAAGCTCTGCAAGTCGTCCAATCGTTCGCCCCGATGCAAGCGCAAGATTGCCTGCGCGAAAAGACCGGCGCTTGAAATCACGTCCAGTTTTTGGCGTATGGAATGTTGCTGCGGAAGCCGGAAAGCCGGAACGGTGTCGCAAACGACAACGCGATCTATCGCAGGGTCAGCCAGCGTTTCGGCAGCGCCTTTCATAAAGAGGCCATGCGTCGCAAATGCGACCACCTTTTGTGTGCCATGATCTCGGACGGCGCGAGCAGCCCTTAACAACGTGCCGCCGGACGCAATCAGATCGTCCACAACAAGAGCGGTGGCGCCTTCGGCTTCACCGACAAAGAGATCTCCGGAAACCTTGCCGGCGCTGCGGCGCTTTTCGACAAAGCCTCGGCCGATAGGAAATCCGCAGGCGGCCTCAATCGTCTCCCGGAAAAGCTGCGCCCGCTTCACGCCACCGGGATCGGGAGACACCACGCACAGATGCTTTTCACCCAGCGATTTCACATATTGGGCAAGGAGAGGTGCGGCGGTCAATGCGACGGTACGGCAACGAAATGCGTTCTCGAACGCCGCATCGTTGTGGATTTCCATCGTGACGACTGCATCGGTGCCGACGGCTTCGAAAAGAGCAGCCATGTAACGCAAGGTCAGCGGATCCTGCCACTTCGTGCGGCGATCCTTGCGCGCATAGCAGAGATAAGGAGCAACGACGGTGACCTTTGCCGCCCCGGAATCCTTTAATGCGCCGACAAAGAAGAGCAGCCGGTTCAGCTTGTCATCGGCGCTCAGATCCGGGCCAGCGTGAAGGCTTTGGACGACATAGACATCGCGGCCTGCCACA
>CAZTCU010000298.1:0-3613 GCA_964612235.1 uncultured Rhizobium sp. | reverse complement strand
CAACGGTCGTGGGCCGCTTCGAGACGAATTTCAGGTCGACGAGCGAGACGTTCGGCGTCGGCACGCGCACCGAAATGCCGTCGAGCTTGCCCTTCAGTTCCGGTAGCACGAGGCCAACGGCTTTCGCTGCACCCGTCGATGTCGGGATCATCGAAAGGGCTGCGGCACGCGCGCGGTAGAGATCCTTGTGCATCTGGTCGAGCGACGGCTGGTCGTTGGTGTAGGAATGCACCGTCGTCATGAAGCCTTTTTCGATGCCGATGGCATCGTTCAGCACTTTTGCCATAGGGGCGAGGCAGTTGGTGGTGCACGACGCATTGGAAACCACCATGTCATCCTTGGTCAGCGTCTTGTCGTTCACGCCGTAGACGATGGTGCGGTCCGCGCCGTCGCAAGGGGCCGAAACGAGCACGCGCTTTGCGCCGGCGGCCAGATGCGCCGAGGCCTTTTCCTTCGAGGTGAAGATGCCCGTGCATTCGAGCGCGATGTCCACCGCCAGTTCCTTGTGCGGAAGCTCAGCCGGATTCTTGATCGCGGTGACCTTGATCTTGTGGCCATCCACGATCATCAGATCGCCGTCGACCTTCACTTCGCCCGGAAAGCGGCCGTGAACCGAGTCGTAGCGCAGCAGATGCGCGTTGGTTTCCACCGGACCCAGATCGTTCACGCCCACAACGACGATGTCGGTGCGCTTCGATTCCACAATCGCGCGCAAGACCAGACGCCCGATGCGGCCGAAGCCGTTGATCGCGACGCGAAGTGCCATGACTTTTTTCTCCTAGTTCGACTTCTTTTTTAACGCCGCCTTGGCTTTTTCCGCCGCGGCTTCCGGCGTGATGCCGAAATGCTTGAACAAATCCTTCGCGGGCGCGCTGGCGCCGAAGCTGTGCATGCCCACAAAGGCTCCGTCCGGACCGATATAGCGGTCCCAGCCGAAAGGCGAGGCCGCTTCGATTCCAACCTTAACGGTGCCGGGCCCCAGCACGCGCTCACGATATGTTTCGTCTTGTTCCTCGAACAATTCCCAGCACGGCATGGAAACCACGCGCGTCCCGATTCCGTCCGCCTGCAGCAGATCGCGGGCCTTCAGCGCCACACCCACCTCTGAACCCGTGGCAAGGATGGTTACTTTCGCTGCCCCATCCGTGCCCGCAAGTTCGTAAGCGCCGCGCGCGCAGAGGTTTTCGTCTTTGTGCTCGGTGCGCACGGTCGGCAGGTTCTGGCGCGTTAACGCAAGTAAACTCGGGCGCTTGGGATTTTCCAGCGCCAACTGCCAGCACTCCGCCGTTTCCACCGCGTCCGCAGGCCGGAACACCAGCAGATTGGGCATCGCGCGCAAACCCGCCAGCTGTTCGATGGGTTGATGCGTCGGCCCGTCTTCGCCCAGGCCGATGGAGTCGTGCGTCATCACATAGATCACGCGCTCGCCCGAAAGCGCCGACAGCCGGATCGCCGGTTTGCAGTAGTCGGAAAAAATCAAAAACGTGCCGCCATAGGGGATGACGCCGCGATGCAGCGCCATGCCGTTCATCGCCGCTGCCATGCCGTGCTCGCGGATGCCGTAATGCATGTAGCGGCCGGAGAAATCGCCGGTCGCGATTTCCTTCATGCCCTTAGTCCGGGTGTTGTTCGAGCCGGTCAAGTCCGCCGATCCGCCGATGGTGGTCGGGATTTCCGCGTTCACCACTTCCAGCGTCATCTCGGAAGATTTGCGCGTGGCGACGTTGGGTTTCTCCGCACTGAATTTCTTTTTCAACTCGTTGATCGCGGGCGCGAAACCTTTCGGCAGGTCCAGCGACAGTGCGTCCTCGAATTCCTTCTTCTTGTCGGAGGCGTTCTTGCGAACTTCCCACGCCTCGCGCTGCGACTTGCCCTTCGCGCCGATCGCGCGCCACGCCGACAGAATGTCGTCCGGCACGACAAACGGCGCATAAGGCCAATCGAGATTCTTGCGCGCGCCCGCGATTTCTTCCGCGCCCAGCGCTTCGCCATGCGCCTTTGCCGTGCCCGCTTTCTTGGGTGCGCCGTAACCGATCACGGTGCGGCAGCAGATGAGCGTCGGCTTGTCGGTTGATTGTGCGGCGAGCAAGGCGCGCGCCACTTCCTCGCCGTTCAACCCGTCAACGAGATGCGTGTCCCAACCCGAGGCTTCGAAGCGGCGGCGCTGGTCGGTCGAATCCGCAATCGCGGTGTCGCCGTCGATGGAGATGTTGTTGTCATCGTAGAGCACGATCAGGTTGCGCAGCTTCAGATGCCCGGCAAGCCCGATGGCTTCATGGCTGATGCCCTCCATCAGGTCGCCGTCGCTGGCGATGACATAGGTCTTGTGCTCGACCAGATCGTCACCGAAGCGCGCATTCAAAATGCGCTCGGCCAACGCCATGCCGACAGCCGTGGCGATGCCCTGGCCGAGCGGCCCCGTCGTCGTTTCGATTCCCGCGAGGTGTCCATATTCGGGGTGTCCCGCGCACGGGCTTCCCAACTGGCGGAACCGCTTGATGTCGTCGATGGAGATGTCGCCATAGCCCGTGAGATAGAGCAGCGAATAAAGCAGCATCGAGCCGTGACCGGCCGACAATACGAACCTGTCACGATCCGGCCACTTCGGATTCGCGGGGTCGAATTTCAGGAATTTGGAAAACAGCGTGGTTGCCGCATCCGCCATGCCCATCGGCAGGCCCGGATGGCCCGAATTTGCGGCCTCCACGGCGTCCATCGAGAGCGCGCGAACGGCGTTGGCGAGGCGGCGGATTTCAGCGGCCTCCTTCGAGGGCGAAACCGAACCGGCGGCACTGCTCATCGCGTGGTTTTCCTTCGGGAATGGGCTTGGCCTTAGCGAGGCCGAGCCTTCTGCGTCAAGTGAGTGAACGCAAAAGCGTTGACCATATTTCCCGCATAGGCCTAAGGTCTTGTCGTACAGCGAAAAGAGGCGTGGATGACGAGGCTGGAGCAAGCGGCCGCGCGGTTCGCCGCAGCCCTCGAACAGGTGGAGAAATCGGGCGCCCCTCTGGCGAAGGCGCGCGAGGAAATGGGCCGGGCCGCGGGCCGGATCGCCGAACTGACCGCCGAACGCGAACGACTATTGGCCCGCATCGCCGAACTGGAAGACGAGGCGCGCACGCTTTCCGGCCTGACGCACGAGGTGCAGGGCCGGCTCGACGGCGCCATAGCTGAAATCAGAGCGGCCTTGGGCCGCGCGTAACCTGCGTAACCGCTGACAGGAAGGAAGTCTCATGCCCCTGGTCAACGTCATGGTCAATTCGAGGGCCTACACCATCGCCTGCGATGACGGCGAGGAAGATCACCTCAAGCAGCTTGCGGCCTATGTGGACGCCAAAGTCCGCGAATTGATGGAATCGGTCGGCCAGGTGGGCGATGCGCGGCTTCTTTTGATGGCCGCCCTGCTTCTGGCAGACGAATGTTTCGAAGCTCAGTCCCTGCTTGAGACTCACGGCAAACGCGCTGGCACGGCCGCCAACGACCACGTCAAACCCGAAGGGTTGGCCGCCGAGCGCCTGGAAGCCGCCGCCAAACAGCTCGAGGACATTGCGGCGCGCTTCGCACACGCCTGAAACGCCCCGTTTCAGGCCTTTTTTTATGGCGCATGGCCTTA
>CAZTCU010000297.1:0-3619 GCA_964612235.1 uncultured Rhizobium sp. | reverse complement strand
CTTTGTCTCCATCTCCGGTTCTTGCGTCACCGCCTGCACATAAAACCCCACCCGTCCGATCACGCGCCCATCCATCGTGTCGATGTCCACGCGCCAGGCACCGGGTTTGGGATTCGATTTGATGGTGAAGCCGCGATAGCCGTTGTCTCGTCCGCCGGTAATGGGGAAGCCAACGGTTGAGGCGGTTACCCAGCCCTTCTTGTCGTCGTGATATTGCCAGCGATGCACGATCTTCGTCTTGAGCTGGATCGGCGCGAAGACGGCGCTGTAGGCGTAGAGCGGTTCGCCCGGCTTCAGATGGATGACGCGCGACTGACCGAACTTCACGGTCCAGGGCAGCGGTTCGCCTATTGCTTCATAGCCGCCATCGGAACGCGAGATGTGGTGATAGATGCCGACATCGGCCATGGCGAGCGGGATCGGCGGCAGGATGTTGAAGAAGTAAAAGAGATTGATGACGGCGAACGCAACAATCGCGCCGATGGTGACCTTGCCGATGTCGTCCCACACGCGCTTGCGGCCGAGCGCGGAGAGAAAGAGCAGGAACAGCGCGAACACGACAATCGTGCAGGCATCGCTGATTAAGAAGGTGAACTCGTTCATCGTGCCCACGAGGATGGGCACCACGAAAGTCATGTAGGAAAATAGCGCGATGAAGAAGAGAACGACCGTGAACACCAGCCGCGAATGATATTCACGGAAGAATTCGTTGCTGAGCAGGATGCCCGCCAGCACCAGCAGGAACGGCCACGACACCACCACTGCCGAACTGCGCGTGTAGAAGATGAGGAACGCGCTCCACAAGGCGCCGAGCGCGAATTGCGTGGCGGCGGAGACGAGTGTGCGCCAGCGGAAGGTGGTGCCGCGCTGCTCGGCGCGCGCTTCGGAGAAATGCTGGAACGCGATGGAAGCGCCCGCGAACAGCAGATAACCGGCGAACACGGCCTGCGTGGCGGGATGGTCGATGCGGCCGAAGGCGAAATTGTCGAAGACGAAGCCGCCGATCATCGCCAGCGCCGAAAGCTGGCGCTCGTAGGGTTTGAGCTTGGCGATCAGGGCGCGCATCAAATTTAAAATGAGTAGCCCTCTCCCCCTTGGGGGAGAGGGTTGGGTGAGGGGGTGATGCCGAACGAGATCATCATTGCTTCAGAATCCTGCAACTGTGGAAGCCTCCGCCCCCTCACCCCGGCCCTCTCCCCCGCTGGGGGAGAGGGAGTGTTTGGGACTAACCCATAACGGGCCGAAAAAGCGGCATTTCGTGGGGCGAAACCCGGGCGTTTTGGCGCATTGGACTCATTTACCCTGTTCGCAATTGACAATCAGTCGCAAGAGCAACATATTGGGTGGGCAAAAGTTTGGGCGTTCTTGGATGATCGTCTGCGTCTGCAATAGGCTGAATGACAAGCAGGTTCGCGCTGCAATCCTGAGCGGGGCCGCCTGCCCGGACAGCGTTTACGCCAAGTGCGGCGTGGAAAGGAATTGCGGCCGATGCCAGGACGAGATCGAGGAGATGCTGGACGAGGCCAAGGACAACCAAAACCCGGCCCAAGCGGCGTAGGCCCCTCCCCCGTCGCCTCGATCACGGGCGACGCCGAAGTCGTCCGCTTCCTCAATCTGGTTCTCAAGAACGAACTCACCGCCATCAACCAGTATTTCCTGCATTCGCGGATGCTGGGCGATTGGGGTTTGAGCGAGCTTTCCGCATACGAATACAAAGAATCCGTCGACGAGATGAAACATGCCGACCGGCTGATCAAGCGGGTGCTGTTTCTGGGCGGACTGCCGAACCTGCAGGATCTCGGCAAGCTGATGATCGGCGAAGACGTCGCGGAAGTGATTGCTTGCGATCTCAAGCTCGAGCAACGCGCCCATCCCGATTTGAAAAACGCCATCGCGCATTGCGAAAAGGTGCGCGATTACGTGTCGCGCGAGCTGTTCACGGAAATCCTCGAAAGCGAGGAAGAACATATCGACTGGCTGCAAACGCAGTTGCGGCTGATCGAACAGATGGGAATACAGAACTTCGTGCAGTTGCAGACCAAGCCGAACGAGAGTGGGTCATCGTCGTAATGCCGACGATTTCCTACTTCTACGGCATAGCCATTCGGATGTATTTCGGCGATCACAGTCCGCCGCATTTTCACGCGATTTATGGGGCGGACGAAGCACTTATCGACATCGAAACTGGTGACGTGATCGTTGGGCACCTGCCCAAGGCCGCGCTGCGCCTGATCCAGGACTGGAGGATTGCGCGACAGGCCGAACTTCGCGAGAATTGGCAACGCGCCCAACGGCTGGAACCGCTGGAGCGCCTGCCGGGTTTGGACGATGAGTGAACTGTCTTTGATAAAGGTCACAAAAGCCGAGCCGCTTGGCGGCTATCGGCTTCGTTTGACGTTTTCGGACGACAGCACGGGCGAACGCGATTTTGCGGAGCTTGTCGCCAAGACCGGTTCTATGGTCTTGCCGCTGCGTGACCCGGCCTACTTTGCGCGCGTCTTCCTGGACATGGGCGTACCGACCTGGCCGAACGGTTTCGACCTCGCGCCGAATGCGCTGCATTCCGAGATGAAAGACCTCGGACTCCTGAAGCGCAAAATTCCAGCGTAATCAGAACTCCGCTTCGAGTTCTTCCACTTCTTCCGGTTCGGATTTCGCGGCTTCGATCCATTCGAGCATGTCGGGAAGTGTGAGGATCGTTTCGCAATAATCCGTGCAAAGCCTGTCGAGGCGCACGTCGTAGGTTTTGAAGCGCGTGCAGACGGGCGCGTACATCGCGTCGGCCAGGCACGGTTTGTCGCCGAACAGATAGGGGCCATCATAGGTTTTCAGGCAATCGCGCCAGATCGTTGTGATGCGGTCGATGTCGGCCTGCGCGCCTGCCCAGATTTTGAAACCGGGGAAATACGCCTTCAGATTCATCGGTAGCGCCGCGCGCAAATTCGAGAAGCCCGAATGCATCTCGCCGGAGATCGCGCGGCAATGGGTTCGCGCGGCGCGGTCCGCCGGCAGGAGGCCCGCCTGCGGGTACGACTCATGGAGATATTCGGCGATGGCCAGCGTGTCCCAGACCCTGATTCCTTCATGTTCCAGGCTGGGGACCAGGAAGGACGGCGAGACCAGCAAAAGTTCCGCGCGGATGGACGGATCGTTGGCGGGAAGCGCCTTTTCGGAGAAATCCAGCCCAGAAAACCGGCAAATCAGCCAGCCCCTGAGCGCCCAGGACGAGTAATTCTTGCTCGAAATCGTGAGGACAGCCTTGGCCATGGCGCGCTCCCATCCCCTGCCCGTAAGAAAGTATTTCGCAATGCAGCATAAAATGCACTAGCCTTTTGGCAGTGGGGCAAAAAATTTCTGCGGTGCGGGACCTTCCGGGCGAATGATCTACGAAGCCTATCAGGCGCGTGACGACATGCTTGCGCCCTTTCGGGCGGCGGCCGAAGTGGCGGCGGCGCTGTTCGATCGCGGCCGCGCGGGGCCGTTCGGCAATCTTCTTCTGCGCACGGCGGCGGCGGGCACGGAATTGTTCGCGCGCGCCAAGCTGGTGCATGAGCGCCCGCCCTTCGGGATCGAAGCCGTTGTGGTGGGCGAGCGTGAAGCGCTGATCGTGGAAGAAGCA
>CAZTCU010000296.1:0-3621 GCA_964612235.1 uncultured Rhizobium sp. | reverse complement strand
CGTTCAGATAAGGCCCGTAGAAGCCGCGATTGGTGCTTTCGTGCGTCTCCTGGCCGCCGTCGATGGCGTCGAAGAAGGTATCGGCCCGGTAACCGAGGCTGACTTTCGAATTGTGGTAACGCATCGAGGCGCCGACATAGCCGCCGAGATTGGGGACGGTGACAGTGCGGGAACGGTTCACATCGTCGGCCGGTTCGTGGATGCGGGCATCGATATTGCCGCTTATGGTCTGACCTTCGCAGACGACCAATGTTCCGAATCCGTCGACGCGGCAATGGCTGACCGCGTGATGAAGGGCGGCGCGCTGGCGGCCGAAAAGCACGGCTGCGTTCACGCCCCAGTCGAGCGTGACTTCGCCATCGGCTTCATTGCCCAGAAGCGACGCATTTCCATCCCAGGTGACTTCCGGGCCGACGCCGCGGAATGTGCGCGTTTCGTTAGAATCGAACTCCCAGAGGTCGTGATATTTCTGAGCGATATTCTTGGACAGGTTGTAATGCGGACCCGCGCCCATCGTCAGGCTGGTATCCGAATGGAACTGCGCGATGCGCACACCGGCAGCAAGCGTACTGGTTCCTCCGCCACCGAACGTGCCGAGCCCGACATCCTTGCCGAGCGTGAAATCGAGCATCATGTGCTCTTCGTTCGAGACGTTCTGGGAATCGTCGAACTCCTGCACCCTGCCGTGATAGCAGGCGCCGACACGGGACGGCGCGCCAAGAAGGCCCAATTGGCTGCATGCAAAATAGTACCCGAAAAAGCTCATCCCTTCCTTGGTTCCCGCCACGATGCTCTTGTGGAAATGCTTGTTGTGGGAGGCGCGGCCATAGCGGACACCCGCTTTCAGCACCCAATCGGTATCGGTCGGCTCGAAGGTAAGCGAGCCTTCCCAGTCGAAGCCCATATTGGGCGTTTTCTGCAACTGCGCGGGCGTCGGCAATCCGGCGGGCCATGCCGGTGTCGGGCCGCCGCCGTTGGGGAACGTCGCGCTGCCGGTCGGATCCCAGGGATTGGAGCCATCGGACAGTGCGGCATTGAAATTGCCGCCGAGTTGCAGCCAGAGTTGCGGTTTGTGGTTGCCCGCATCCGAGAAGAAATCGAGCCCATAACCGCCGGACGAAGAACCGCCGTCGAAATGCTTGGTCACGCGCACGCCGAAGAGGCGCGGATCGGTGAGGAAGATGTTGGTGGTGAGGCCGCTGTCGTCGCTGTTCAGGAAATCGCCGGTGATCGCCGTCGTGTCGAACACGTTCTTGACATAACCCATGAATTGCCAGCCCGACGTATCGGTGAGGATCACGGCGAGGTTGAGGTTGGTGTAACCGTGGATGCGGTCGTAGGGATCGTCGTTGAAGACGCGCGCCCACGAGGCGGCCTGCCAATAGAAATCGCTGTGCAAGGTTGCCGCCCAATCGGGTGAAACTGGGACCGTGTAATCCGCTCCGACCGACACGGTGTAATGCGGCGCGTTGGGAAGCTCGTTGCCGCCGACGTTCTTGGTGAAGCCCTCGCCATTGTTCGGCGGCAGACCGAGGCCGTTGTTGACGTCGGCCGGTGCATTGGGATCGACGCTGAGCGGGTCGTAGCCCGGATAATTCGGCGGGACGCCCCCAAAACGGGAGGTTGGCGGGGGATTCTGCTTATAGAAATTCGTGGTGACCGGATCGATGCCGCCGGTATAGGCGTAACCGCAGGCGGCGACGCCGAGATTACCCTCGCCTCCTAGCCCGCCATATTGCTGGACCAATGCGGCCGCGACGTATTCCGGGAAGATGCAGTTCGAGGATTGGCCGACCGAGGGCTTCATCACCACCCAGCCCGGATGGCCCGCCGTGCGGTCGATCAGGTCGATGGCCTGCTGGCCGTTGTCGATGCGGGTCTGTTCGTAACCGCCCGCGAAGGTGAATTTGAGACCCGGCGTAGGCTCCCAGGTCGCTTCCAGTTCAGCGCCTTTCACTGTGGCGTCGAAGTTCAGGTTGATCGCGGTGCGATCCACGATCTGCGATATCTGATAGCCCTTGTAATCGTAGAAGAAGACGTCGCCGTTCAGCGTCAATGCACCGTCGAGCGCACTGTTCTTGGTGCCGAGTTCGAAGGCGTTGACATATTCCGGCTTGAAGGTGAGCGGATGCACCGGGAAGCCGATATTGACCGATGCGACGCTCGCCTCCGAAAACAAGCCCGACGTATCGGCGTTGATCAAAACCGGTCCGGGCGGATTGGCGCCGCCCGCTTTGTAGCCATGGGCAAATGACGCATAGAACAGGCTCTGATCGGTGAAGGGAAGTTTCGGCGTCCAGTTCGCGACGGCACGGCCGGTGAACTTGCTCCAGCTTTGATCGACATGCCCTTCGACCGGATAGCCATAACCTATCACCAGCAGCTCGCTGGGGATATCGACGAAATGCTTCTGGTCGTCGGTCCAGCGCAGGCCGCCCGTCAGCTTCAAGTCTGGCGTGACGTTGTAATAAACCTCGCCGAACAGCGCGTAGGAATTCAAATTGTAGGGGTTCTGGCTGAGGAAGTAGTTGTGACCCTCATTGTCGAGCGAGGTTATGGGATTGGGGTCGACATATTGCGGAGATTCGGTCGGGACGCTCTGGAGGTTCGCGAAATCCGTTTGGTAGCCCCGGCCATTGCTCAGGCAATAAAGGTGGTCCGTCACACCCGGCGTGTAGGAGCCTTGGGTGCCGCCGCAGTTGACATTGTTCAATGAAATCATCGTGAACGTGTTGGAGAACACATAGTAGTTCTCCTCGGTCTCGTAATGCATGTAGTTGCCGCCGGCGCTGAAATTCAACGGGCCGGAGAAGTTCGAAGCCAGTCGGAATTCCTGGCTGAGCTGCCAGGAATGCTCGGTCGCCAGATCCTGAACCACCAGCCGGTCGCTGCAACCCAATTGCGGATCGCAGAACACGCCGTTGGAATCGACCAAAGAATTGGGGCTGAAAACACCCGGCGAAGTATCGAAGCGATTGTAATCTTCGCTCGACCACAGGAAATCGCGATTGTAGCCGGTGTCGGAATAGAAGGTGATTGCCGGTGTCACGTTCCAGCTTGCGTTGAATTCGACCGTATCGTTCTTCGCGAGATATTTCGGTTCGATCACGGATTGTATGTTGCGCAGATTGGTGGATTGATTCGTGTTGGCGTAAGGATCGACATTCGGGTTGAGGAGGCTTTCGAAAGACGCGCCGTTGACAAACGGCAGCGAGAACCCGTTCGGCACGCCAAAGGCGTCCGCCGTATAAAGAGAACTCGGCAGGCAGCCCTGGCTGAAATAGGCTTCGGAGAGATTGAAAACCGAGCCTTGAGACGGCGCTATCGTGACGTGCGTGCCGTCCGCCGCCGTGAATGAGCCGGTGCCCGTCAGGCTGGACGCGCCCGGACCGTAGTCGGTCTTGCAAAGCTGCTTGCCGGAACGCAGGCGGTCATCGTCTTCCTGGAAATGCTCCCAGACGAGATAGGCCTGGATCGTGGACGTCGG
This sequence comes from uncultured Rhizobium sp., assembly GCA_964612235.1. GTDB lineage: Bacteria > Pseudomonadota > Alphaproteobacteria > Micropepsales > Micropepsaceae > Rhizomicrobium. Next base: position 134 of record CAZTCU010000296.1, on the reverse strand, counting down.
CTTCCATCCCAGCGTGGCGCGGGTAGACCACAGATCGCGGCCGTCGGTCTGCGAATTGTTCGTTTCGTTATAGGTATAACCGTCGCGCTTGGTCCATTCGCCTGCGATGCGCAGGTCGAGCTTGTCGCTGACGA
>CAZTCU010000295.1:0-3654 GCA_964612235.1 uncultured Rhizobium sp. | reverse complement strand
CAGAAACCTTCCTCGTCGATGCGGGCGAGATCGCCGGTCTTCACCCAGCCGTCGACAAACGTGTTGGCGGTCGCTTCTGGCTTGTTCCAATAGCCTTTGACGATGTTGGGGCCGCGTGCCCACAACTCGCCGACTTCGCCGTGCGGCAGTTCGCGTTCGCCGTCGAGCGACATGATCTTGATGTCGCAAACGGGAACCGCGGGGCCGCAGGATTGGGGGCGATGCTCATAATCCTCGCCCGAATGGGTGGTGCAGGTGGCGGATGTTTCGGTCATGCCCCAGCCATTGCCGGGCAACGACTTCGGAAACACTTCCACGATCTTGCGCACGAGTTCGGGCGCGGACGGTGCGCCGCCATAGGAAACCTGATCGAGCGAAGACAGGTCGTATTTTTTGCGCGCCGGATGCTCGATGAGTTGCCACGCGATGGTGGGCACACCGCCCGCGAGATTGACCTTCTCGCGTTCGATCAACTGCATCGCCTGTTCCGGCTCCCATTTGCGCATCATCACGATCTTGCCGCCCGCAAACACCGTGGGGCCCATGATCGCGAAGCAGCCGGTGGCGTGAAAGAACGGCACCGAGAGAAGCGACACACGCTGCGGCGCATTAAGATCTGGCGTGGGCGGCATTTCTCCGCGTCGCAGGGAATTGCGCGCGGCGGAGGGTGCTGCCGCCATGATGTTGGAGAGCATGTTGCGATGGGTGCCGAGCGCGCCTTTGGGTTTGCCGGTGGTGCCCGAGGTGTAAAGGATCGTCGCGTCGTCATCGGGCTGGAGATCGACCGTGGGCATCGGGCGATCGGGCAGCTTGCCCCAATCGTTGACCGAGCCGATCACATCTTCCAGGCGACACACGATGGGGTTGGGCAGGTCGTCGGAATAGCGGCTGACATAGACGCGCTTCAGGTCCGGGCAATTGATGAGATGCTCGGAGATGCGTTCGAGGCGTTCGGCATCGGCGAAGGCGATCTTGGTGCCGGAATCGACGAGGCCGTATTCCAGTTCGGGGCCGGTCCACCACGCATTGAGCGGCGTGACGATGGCGCCGATGATCTCCGCGCCGAAGAAGATGGCGGGCCATTCCGGCAGATTGCGCATGATGAGGGCTACGCGATCACCCTTCTTTACGCCTTGCTTCGTCAACTCGTCGGCGATGGCGAGAGCCGCGCGGGTGAAGGTTTCGAAGGTCGCGCGGTCGTTTTCGTAGACCAGGAATTCCTTGTTTCCGTGTGCGCGGCCGATCTGCAGCAAATGGCGGATGGTGGGCGGTGCATTCTTCCAGACGCGGGTCTTCACGCCCCGGATCACGACCTCTTCCATCTCGAGCGGCGAGCCGGGCTGGGTGAGAAGCGCATGAGCCTGCGCGATGGACATAGCCGGCCACGCCGGTTTCTGCGGCACAGCACTCATGGATGTCGCCTCAAAACAAAATCGTTCATTTCCTGTCGTTTTCCCATTTTATGTTCTGATTGGCGCAACTCTATTTGCCGGACGCGCTCCTCACAAGGCATCGATGCTCGCGGCGTGCGATTTCCATTCGTCCTTTAGTTCGGTCAGCAGATCGGCGTAACGCTCGTGGGCGGCCTCGCGCACCTTGGGCAGATGATAGGACGGGAAGAGGTCGTTGTCGGGCCGATAATTCCGCAAAATCTGCTTGGCGAGCGTGACCTTGTGGACTTCGGTCGGGCCGTCGGCGATGCCCATGACGTAAGAGCCGATCACCATCTGGGTGAACGGCATTTCGTTGGAGACGCCAAGCGCGCCGTGGATGTGCAGCGCGCGCGACGCGATGTCATGGTAAACTTTGGGCATCGCGACCTTCACCGCCGCGATGTCCTTCCGCACCTTGCGATAATCCTTGTATTTGTCGATGCGCCATGCGGTTTGCAGGACCAGCAGGCGGAATTGTTCGAGCTGGATCCAGCTATCGGCGATCTGTTCCTGCACCATTTGATAATCCGCGATACGGCCCGTTTTGGTTTGACGCGACACGGCCCTGCGGCACATCAGGTCAAGGGCCTTGGCGCATTGACCGACGGTGCGCATCGCATGATGCACGCGGCCCCCGCCCAGCCGCGTCTGGCCGATGACAAATGCGTCGCCGCGACCGCCGAGCAGCGCGTCGTAAGGCACGCGCACATTGTTGTAGCGCATGTAACCTTCCGAGCCTTCGCGTTCGGTGCCGACGCCGACATAGCGGATCACCTCGACGCCCTTGGTCTTGCGCGGCACCAGGAACATGCTCATGCGCTTGTACGGATCTTTGTGATCGGGATCGGTGACCGCATAGACGACCAGCACTTCGGCATTGCGCGCGCCGGAGGTGAACCATTTCTCGCCGTTGATCACCCATTCGTCGCCTTCGAGCTTGGCGCTTGTCTGGAAGCCAAGCGGATCGGAACCGCCTTGCGGTTCGGTCATCGAATAGCCGGAAGTGATTTCGTTGTTCAGCAGCGGCCAGAGATATTTGTCTTTCTGCGCCTGCGTGCCGTAATGCGCGATGATCTCGGCGTTGCCGGTGTCGGGCGCCTGACAGCCGAACACGACCGGCGCCAGGCCGACGCGGCCCAGGCGTTCGTTGATCAGGGCGAGTTTCACCTGACCGAAGCCCTGCCCGCCCAGTTCGGGGCCCAGATGACAGGCCCAAAGGCCCTGCTCTTTCACCTTGGCCTGCAGCGGGCGGATGGCCTTCTGATAGGTCTTCGACTTGGTGCCCGCATAGCCGATATTGGTGTGCGACAGCGGCTCGACCTCGTTTTCGAGGAATTGGTCGATCCAATCGAGCTTCGGTTGAAAGTCGGGGTCAGTCTCAAAATCCCAGGCCATTTCGTGCTCCCGTTCATATTTTTGGCGGTCAGGTTATCCGTGGGGGCATCGGCTTTCAAAGAGTGGGTATGACGCGCGAACGGGGACATTGCTTGACCCCTTAAAGGTGACTTGCCGATTATCGATAAATAGATTATCGTTTATCGATAAATCAGGAGTTCACGCCCAATGCCCTCAAGCTATTCCGCTGCGCTGCCGACCGCCCATGTCGTATTGCGCATCTTGATCGTTTTGAACTGGCTGTCCGGCGCCGCCATTTTCGCGCTGCTGACGGCAACCATCGTCGCCGAAAAGTGGACGCTGACGGCGCTCGGCATTGCGCCCGACTCATGGATACCTCCCATCCTGATCGGGCTGCGCGCGGTTGCCGTGCTGGGCCTTGTCGCCATCCCGCTCAACGATGCGGTGCTCCGGCGATTGCGTGCGATCATCGAAACGGTGCGCAGCGGCGATCCGTTCGTCGCGGCCAATGCGCAGCGCCTGCAAGCCATCGCCTGGGCTCTGCTCGTGCTGCAGATCCTCAGCATTGTGATCGGCTGGATCGGCAAAGCGATTTCGACGCCAGCCCATCCGCTTCATCTCGATGCCGGGTTTTCGATCGCCGGCTGGCTGGCCGTGCTCATGACGTTCATCCTCGCCAGCATCTTCGCCGAAGGCGCGCGGATGCGCGAAGACCTTGAAGGAACGGTGTGACATGGCCATCGCCGTAAAGCTCGACGACCTGCTGCACGACCGCCGGATGACGCTGACCGAACTCGCCGAGAAGATCGACATCACGCTGGCCAACCTGTCGATCCTCAAGACCGGCAAGGCGCGCGCGATCCGC
>CAZTCU010000294.1:0-3687 GCA_964612235.1 uncultured Rhizobium sp. | reverse complement strand
CGAATTTTTGAGGGAAGAATTCCGACAGCGAAACCGGTAACGCCGCCTGCGAACGCGCCAACCGCTAAAGCGCCCGCCGCAACGCCTCCGTCGAACGATAACGCTGCCGTTCCAGCAACGCCGGACACTAGGCCACGTCAGTCAGCGATCAATCCGTAACGAACTTCCCGCCCGACTTTTATGAGGTGGCGCTTATACGACTTCAATTAGCGCACCATGTCCTGCTGCATTTGCAATTCGTCGGTCGCGTGTAAGCAAGGGTGCATCGAGTGCTTCGGCGAGGGCGACGTAGACCGCATCGTAAGCGCTCAGGTTGTTTCGTAATCTCCAAATGCGTGACAGCAGAAATGTATGCGCGTATTTGCGAATGCGCATGTTGGAGAAATCGACAAGCGCTATTTGTCCTCTTTCGCTGTCGAGCTCTCCCAGCATCACATACCGCCGGAGAACGTGAGCTACTTCCATGTCGAGCAGATGAGGCGCGTGAAGGGTTTCGCCGGGCACAGATAGCCGTGCTTTGATGGTTTTTGCGGACTGTGTTTGAAGCAGGAGTTCAATTGCGACGGAGGCGTCGACAATGATCATTCGCGGTCGCGTTCTTCGCGGAGGATGTCCACAGGTGAGATGGAGGGTGAAACGCTTGAGCGCGTTTCCAGCCGTGCCAACATCTCTTCCATGGTCGGCTGGTTTTCCGTCTGCCGGATTTCACTGAGCAAGTAATCCGAAAGCGACATGCCCGCCTGCGCGGCACGGGCTTTGAGATGCCGATGCAGTTCGGTGGGGACGTTGCGAATTTGGATCATGGACATGCGAATTGCATGATTACATGCGCATCACATGCAATCAATCCGGGAATTATCCTGACAAATCAACGTAATAGGTAAAAAGACAAGAAAAATAGAAAATAATCCTTGATACCGAAGGTGAGAAAGCCTATATTGCTCCCACGCTCTTTGACATCGTGAATCCAACCCACCCGCCGGGGCCTATTCGGGCTTCACCAGCACATGCTTTTTGCGGCCGAGCGAGAGCTTGATCGCGCCGTCCACCAGCATGTCGCGGCTCACCGTCAGCTTCGGATCGCTCACCGTTTCATCGTTGAGCTTGAGCCCGTTGTTGGCGATCAGCTTGCGCACTTCCGAATTCGAAGCCGCCAATCCCGCCGCGACGACGAGATTCAAAATCCCGTCCGGCAGTTTCGCCGAAACCGTCGGCAAGCCTTCCGCCGCCGCACCTTCCTCGAAGGTGCGCCGCGCGGTTTCCGCCGCTGCGTCCGCCGCCGCGCGTCCATGCGCCAACGTGGTGGCTTCGGTCGCGAGAATCTTCTTGGCTTCGTTCAACTCGCCGCCCTGAAGTTTCTCCAGCCGCGCGATCTCGCTTTCCGGCAGTTCGGTGAACAGCCGCATGAACCGCCCCACATCGCCGTCTTCGGTGTTGCGCCAGAACTGCCAATATTCATAAGGGCTGCGCATCTCCGGGTTCAGCCACACCGCACCCGCCGCCGTCTTGCCCATCTTCGCGCCCGAAGACGTCGTAATCAGCGGCGTCGTCAGCCCGAACAATTCGACACCCTGCACGCGGCGGCCAAGATCGATGCCGCTCACGATATTGCCCCACTGGTCCGATCCGCTCGATTGCAAACGGCATCCATAGCGCCGGTTCAATTGGACGAAATCGTAAGCCTGCATGATCGAATAGTTGAATTCGAGGAAACTGAACGGCAGGTCGTTGTCGACTTTCGCCTTCACGCTTTCCATCGTCAGCATCCGGTTGATGGAGAAGTGCCGCCCGATCTCGCGCAGGAACGGAATGTATTCGAGCTTGTCGAGCCATTCCGCGTTGTCGACCATGATCGCATCGCTCGGCCCATTGCCGAATGTGAGAAACTTCTCGAACGTCTTGCGGATCGCCGCCTTGTTGGTCTCGATCTCGGCGTCGGAAAGAAGAGGGCGTGCCTCGTTGCGAAACGACGGATCGCCCACTTTGGTGGTGCCGCCGCCGATCACGACGATGGGTTTGTGGCCTGCCTGCTGCAAACGCCTGAGCGTCATGATCTGCAACGCATGGCCGACATGAAGGCTCGGCGCCGTGCAATCGAATCCGATGTAAGCGGTGACGCGCTCCTTGCCCATCAGTTCGTCCAGGGCGGCAGGCGCGGTGCAATCGTAATAGGCTCCGCGCGCCGAAAAGGAGCGAAGGAAATCGGATTTGAAGTTGGGCGCGCCGGTCATGGAATGCTACTTAGGTGTTTCGAGGCGCGAGGCTTTAGCACACATGCCGAAAATCCTTAAAGCCATAGGTTTGATGAGCGGCACCTCGCTCGACGGCATAGACGCCGCCCTGCTCGAAACCGATGGCGAGGACGTGGCCCGTCCCGGCCCTGCGCTAACCATTCCCTACGATGCCGAAACCCGCGCCATGCTGCGCGAGGCGCTCACCGAAGCCCGCAATGTGGCCGAAGGCGCGCCGATCCCATGGTCGATCCGCGACGCCGAACGCCGCCTCACCGAAGCCCACGCAAGCGCCGTCAAGGCGTTGCTGGAAAAGGCGCGCCTCACCCCGCGCGATGTCGCGCTGATTGGCTTCCACGGCCAGACGATCCTGCATCGCCCGCAAGACCGCTGGACCTGGCAGATCGGCGACGGCGCGCTTCTCGCGCGTCTCACCGGCATCGACACGGTCAACGATTTCCGCAGCGCCGACGTGAAAGCAGGCGGGCAGGGCGCGCCGCTCGTGCCGCTCTATCACGCAGCTTTGATCCGCAGTGCGAAGTTGAAACAGCCCGCTTCCATCGTGAACATCGGCGGCGTCGCCAACGTCACCTATGTCGATGGCGAAACGATCCTGGCCTTCGACACCGGCCCCGGCAACGCGCCCATAGACGATTGGGCGCACCGCCACGCCGGCAAACCGATAGACGAAGACGGCGCACTCGCCGCCAAAGGCAAGGTCGACAACGAAGTGTTGGAGCGCATGCTGCAACACGACTTCTTCACCAAGACCGGCCCCAAATCCCTCGACCGTCTCGATTTCGGCATGGCCGACGTCGAACATCTTTCTCCGGAAGACGGCGCCGCAACGCTCACCGCCTTCACCGCCGCCACAATCGCGCGCGCCCGCGAACATTTCCCCAACAGCGCCGAAACCTGGATCGTCTGCGGCGGAGGCCGTCACAACAAAACGCTGATGAACGAATTGCGCGCAAGATTGAACGTGCCGGTCGTTCCCGCCGAACAGGAAAACTGGCGAGGCGATTTCATCGAAGCCGAAGCGTTCGCCTATCTGGCGGTGCGCAGCATGAACGGCTTGCCGCTAAGCCTGCCGACAACGACGGGCGTGCCCGAACCGATGACGGGAGGAAGGCTTTATCGGGGGGAGTAAGCTTGGTAGAATTCTTGGATCCTATTTCTTTTGGCATTTTCCGGTTAGTAGATCGTGTGCCGGGTATGTTCCGATAACCCCCATTCGAAAATTTAAATTTGATTTGGTAAGCGTCACGACATCCGCTCTTACAACTTCGCCGAAAGGTTTTTTGTTCATTGCTTCCGGAAGTACGGCGACAATGCCGACGTCATTATTCTCAAGTATGTGGTGGTGAAATGACGTGCTTGGCACAGCCATTTCCGGAGTTTTTATTGCATCAAGCTTCCAAACGAGATCGTCACCGTTTATCTTCATGGTAGCGTG
>CAZTCU010000293.1:0-3692 GCA_964612235.1 uncultured Rhizobium sp. | reverse complement strand
CGCAATCCATGAACTTGCACTTGATGCAGGCTTCGGTGACGACGTAGGTCATGCTTTGGCTCCAAAAGACGGGCCTCACTTAAGGCGCGTCGGCCCCCCGATCAAGCGGCGTTTCGTCCACGATTTCGTAGAGCGCCTGCGCCTCCCGCGCGGGTCCGCGCCGCATCGCCTCGCCGCAGACCCTTACCACAAGCACCTCGCGCCCGCGCGCCACGGTCAGCACGTCGCCGGGCTTGATGGCGTGGTGAGGCTTCTCGACCCTGAAGCCATTAAGCCGGATATGGCCGGAGGATGCTGCCGACTGGGCCAGGGCGCGCGTCTTGAAGAAGCGGGCGTGCCATAGCCATTTGTCGATCCGCACGCTCATTTGCCGACGAGTGCCGCCAGTTCTGCGAAGGGCGAATCCGCGCGCGGGGCGGAAGGCTTTTGCGGGCGGGGAGGGCGATGCTTGCGCGGCGGCAGCGCCTTGCGCCGAAGCACGGTGACGGGCGTTTCGCCCTCGACCGTGACCTTCTGCCAGCCCAGCGCGGCAAGCACGCGGTCAAGACTTTCGCGATCACAGCCAAGCAGGGAGACGAGTTTGGTGAGCAACTCGTCGGCTGCTGTCCCGGCGGCGGCCCCCTTTTCAAGTTCTTCTTCAAGGCGTTCGAGCATATCGAGCCGAATGGCGCGTCCGCCCATGGCACGAAAGCCCGCAGCATGAAGAAGATCGGCCCGCATGCCGTCATCCATCGCAAACGACGTGATGCCCGGAAGCGGTGCGGGCGGGAATTGTTCGATACGCTGAGCAACGCCGCGCAACAGATAGAGAAGGCGCGCGGCTTCCGGCTTGAGCAGCGCGGGCATGTAGACGTTGCGGCGGCCGAGCCAGACGCCGAACGGACGCAAGCCCCGAATAAGCGGACGCAGATCGCCCATCTCCTCTCGCGAACGCGGCAGCGTGCCGAGGTTTTCGCAAATCTGATAAGCGATGCCGCGCGCATTCGCAGGAATGGCGTTGACGCTCCCGGCTTTCGCCTCCGTGCCGTTGCGCAAGGCGATCAGCGGTTCTAGGCGCGCGGCGATTTTCTCTTTCAGCCATTTGTCGAGGCGTGCCTGCACTTCGGAACGCTGTTCGCTGCGCAACTGTTCGTCCGCGAGCAATTGCACGACAGGATCGAGCGGCGAGGGACCGGCAGTCAGCCGCGCGACGACCGCGCCGTCCCACCACAGGCGTCCGTGTTCGCTCAACGTGATTTCGGAATCTTCGGCGCGGGCGAGACGATTGGCTCGCGCAAAGAATTCGCCTTCGAGACTGCGCAACGCAGCCGCACGCAAGGTTCGTCCGTGAATGCCTTCGGCGCGGGGGTCGGGCTCGAAACGGAACCCTTCGAGCTTGCCCACGCTTTCACCGCCGATGATGACGGCGCCGGAATCATCCAGCTTGAGATCGTCAAGATCGTCTTCGCGCAGGCGCTTCATCAGCACAGATGTTCTGCGGTCGATGAAGCGTTGCGTCAGGCGCTCATGCAGCGCGTCGGACAAACGGTCTTCGACAGCGCGGGTGCGTTCCTGCCAATGACTTTGATGCTCGATCCATTCGGGGCGATTGGCGGCATAGGTCCAGGTGCGGATTTGCGCGAGGCGGCCCGAAAGCGTTGCGACATCGCCTTCGGCGATATCGACGCGCTCGATCTGGCGGGCAAGCCAATCTTCCGGCAGCGCGCCGTGATCGCCCATCAGATGATTGTAGATCGTTTCGACGAGGCGGATGTGTTCGTCGATGCTGAGTTTGCGGAAATCGGGAAGCTGGCAGACATCCCACAACCGATGCACGGCGGCGGGCGAGGTGGCGCGTTCACGGATCGCATCGTGTGCGGCAAGCGCGCGCAAGGAGAGGAAATCGGTTGCCGGCCGCCCCTTCACGAGGCCGCGCATCGGTGCGGGCGCATCGAGGCTTTCGAGCAATCCGTCGAGCGAGGTGAAGTTCAGCGAAGCGTTGCGCCATTGGAGCACGCGCACGGGATCGTAACGGTGTGCTTCGACGCGGTTCACAACATCTTCGTCGAACGGTTCGGTTTCGGCGGTGACGCCGAAAGTGCCGTCGTTCATGTGCCGTCCGGCGCGACCCGCGATCTGTCCGATCTCGTTGGGCGTCAGCGGGCGCATGACGAAACCGTCGAACTTGTCGCGCGCAGCGAACGCGACGTGATCGACATCCATGTTGAGGCCCATGCCGATGGCATCGGTCGCCACGAGGAAATCGACTTCGCCGGATTGATAGAGCGCCACTTGCGCGTTGCGCGTGCGCGGGCTGAGCGCGCCCAGCACCACCGCCGCTCCACCACGCTGGCGGCGGATCAGTTCGGCGATGCCATAGACATCCTCGGTCGAGAACGCGACCACCGCGGACCGGCGGGGCAGGCGGGTGAGTTTCTTGGCACCCGTGTAGGCCAAATCGGAAAAGCGCGCGCGCGAAACGAACCACGCATGCGGCACGAAACGCTGGATCAGCCCGCGCATCGTATCGGCGCCCAGGAACATCGTTTCTTCTTCGCCGCGCGCGAACAGCAGCCGGTCGGTGAAAACGTGGCCGCGTTCGGGATCGGCGCAGAGCTGAATTTCGTCCACCACCAGGCACGCGACCTTGATGTCGAGCGGCATCGCCTCGACGGTGCAGACGAAATAGCGGGCGTTCGGCGGAACGATCTTCTCTTCGCCGGTGATGAGCGCGGCCGACGCAGCGCCTTTCAGGCGAACCACCTTGTCGTAGACCTCGCGCGCCAGCAGGCGCAGCGGCAGGCCGATCATGCCGGACTTGTGGGCCAGCATCCGCTCGATGGCAAAATGGGTTTTGCCGGTGTTGGTGGGGCCTAGGACCGCGGTGATCCGCCCGGACTCATCCAGGCGGCCGCGCCGTTCACGCGCTGGAGCCATGTCTTTCCCAAGATGGGGAATTCACCCGCGCCGCGCAAGCGAAGGGATTTTCACGAATTGGAGGCTGTGGATAGGTTTGCAGGCGCAGGAACGTGACCGGTACGAATCACGTCCGAATCACTAACCGAATCAATATCATCCTTTGTTCTCACACTATTGGTCGTTTGTCAATCGTCCGCGGATACCAAATCTAGGTGGGCGGAGAATCGGTGGTGTGTTGTGGATTGTCCGGGAGCGGATTTTCCGTGGGCGGAACGATTTCGGGCTTTTGTTCCCAGCCCTTGCCTCGGGTTTCGCAGGTGCAATAGTGATGGGCAAAATAGCGAGGGCAGGATGAGCGGCGAGTCTTGGAAGCACGGTTCGAAGGATCTGGAGGGTTGGGCCAAGCTTGCCCAGAAGGAGCTGCGCGACCGCCCGCTGGAAAGCCTGACCTGGGCCTCACCCGAAGGCATCGCCGTCAAGCCGCTTTACACCGCTGCCGACCTTGAAGGGCTGGAAGCGGCCGACACGCTGCCCGGCCTGATGCCGTTCATGCGCGGCGTGCGCGGCACGATGTATGCCGGGCGTCCGTGGACCATCCGCCAATATGCGGGCTTCTCCACCGCCGAAGAATCCAACGCCTTCTATCGCAAGAACCTCGCCGCCGGTCAGATGGGCCTTTCGGTGGCGTTCGATCTGGCCACCCATCGCGGTTACGACAGCGATCATCCGCGCGTGGCGGGCGATGTGGGCAAGGCGGGTGTCGCCATCGATTCCGTTGAGGACATGAAAATTCT
>CAZTCU010000292.1:0-3735 GCA_964612235.1 uncultured Rhizobium sp. | reverse complement strand
GTCGAGCTCAAGAACGTCACCAACGGCACCAAGCTAAACCAGCGTTTCCGCTCCGACGAAACGGTGGAGGAAATCTATCTGGAGAAGAAGGACTTCCAGTTCCTCTTTTCCAGCGGCGACATGCTGACCTTCATGGACATGGAAACCTACGACCAGATCGAACTCGCAACCGAGTTCGTGGGCGATCAGGCGCAGTTCCTGCAGGACGGGATGAAGACGCTGGTGCAGATGTATGACGGCAAGCCCATCGGCATTTCGTTGCCGCTGCAGGTGACGCTGGAAGTGACGGAAGCCGATCCGGTGTTGAAGGGCGGAACGGCCGCGCCTTCCTACAAGACCGCCGTGCTCGAAAACGGCATGAAGATTCAGGTGCCGCCGTTCATCGATGCGGGCACGAAAGTGGTCGTTTCGACTGAGGACGGCTCCTATATAAGGCGCGCTGAATGAACGCGTACGAACAAAATTTTAAGGTCCGGATTACGCTTTACCCCTCAAGTGCCGGAGGCAGAAACACTCCCATTCAGGGAAATCGGTTTAAGTGTCCGTGTAAATTCGATGCAAGAGACCACACTGCATGGGATTGCCAGATAATGCTTGATGGGAAAACGCTTGCGCCGGGCGAAACACTGTTACTCGAGGTCCAGTTTCTGAGTCCGGAAATCGCTCCGGCCTTTCGATCAGCGAAAAAATTTTATCTCTGGGAAGGCCGCATAATTGGTGAAGCCGCAGCGATCAACTGAGTGAGACCGTTATAATGCCGTATCTATCGCCCGCTTTGAATGTGATGGTCGCCGCCGCCCGCAAGGCGGGGCGCGGGTTGATCCGCGATTTCGGCGAACTGGAAAACCTTCAGGTATCGATGAAAGGGCCCGGCGATTTCGTCACCGCCGCCGACCAGCGCACCGAGCGCCTGTTGATCGAAGAATTGAAGAAAGCGCGGCCAGGCTATCCATTCCTGCTGGAGGAATCCGGCGTGATCGACGGGCCGGACAAATCGCATCGCTTCATCATCGATCCGCTCGACGGCACGACGAACTTCATGCACGGCATTCCGCATTTCGCGATCTCCATCGCGCTGGAACGCGAAGGCCAGATCGTTTCGGGCGTGATCTTCAATCCCGTCACCAACGATCTTTTCGTGGGCGAGAAGGGCCAGGGCGCGTTCCTGAACGACAAGCGGCTGCGTGTGGCCGCGCGCAAGCAGGTGAAGGACACGCTTTCCGCCACCGGCATTCCCTTCATGGGCAAGGACGGGCATCAGCGATTCTTGAGCGAACTTGCCACGGTGATGGGCTCAAGCACGGGTGTCAGGCGCTTCGGATCGGCGGCGCTGGACCTCGCCTGGGTGGCGGCGGGACGATATGACGCGTTCTGGGAGCGGGGCCTGAAGCCCTGGGACATCGCTGCGGGCATGCTGATGGTGCGCGAGGCGGGCGGCGTGGTGAGCGACCTCAATGGGGGCGAGAAGCCGTTGGAGACCGGCGGCGTGCTGGCGGCCAACGAAACGCTGCATCCGCTTTTCCTGAAACTGCTGAAAGACGCCGCTGGCCCGGGTTGAAGCGGGCGGCACCGCTTGTCTATGTTCGGGCGGGGTTGGAAAGGGAACGCGCGCTTGGCTGGAAGCCGCTTGCTGATCTGCACTGTTGCGGTGGCCGCGCTCATGGGGCCTGCCATGGCGCAGGTTGCCACCTCCAGCGGATCGCGCATCGTGGTGGATCCGGAAACGCGCCGCGCGCGCGTGGTCAATACGCTCGACGGGCTGAATACCTACGAGCCTCCTGTGGCCGTTCAGGAACCAATCATCCTGAAGAAACCCAGGCGGCATAAGCCCAAGCCTCCACCACAGGTGGCCGAAGCGCCGCCGCCGGAGGAAACGCCCTCCGCCCAGCCCGCGCCTTCGGAAGAACCGGGCTCGTCTTCTTCGCCGTCGGCATTGGGCGCGGACGATTACGTGTCGCCGTTCGGGCCCGCGCCGGAACCGGCACCCGCGCCAAAGCCCCCGCCAAAGAAAGTGGCCGAGAAGCCGAAGCCGAAACCCCAACCGGCGCCCCCGCCCAAGGCCGAACCCGCGCCTGCGCCCGCGAGCCACGAGACAATTCCCTTCTCGCTCAGCGGCCAGGACGATTACGGCGCGCCCGCAAAACCCCAGCAGCAGGCGGCCGCCGCTCCGCCGCCTTCGCAGACCAAACCGGCAAGCGGCTTGAGTAACGTTCGCAACATCCACATCAACTTCCCGCCGGGCACGGCCGAGCCTTCGGCCGATGTGGCCGCCGCCTTGCAATCGCTGGCGGGCGATCTGACCAACGAATTGCAGGCCAAATCCGGGCGGCTGCTGTTGCAGGCTTTCGCGGGCACGCCGGGCGACAAATCCTCGGAAGCCCGCAGGCTTTCTCTCAAGCGCGCGCTTGCCGTGCGGCAATTGCTGATCGATTCCGGCGTGCCGTCGGACAAGATCGACGTGCGCGCGATGGGCGGCATCACAGACGGCGGCAAACCCGACCGCGTGGACGTGATGCTGCGCGGCTAGGCTGCGTTAAGGTCTGCGTCCTTTGCCTCGCGACCCAGCGACGCCAGGACGGCGATCACGATGGCGGCGGTTATCGCGATAGCTGCAAGCGCAATCGAATAACGCCCGCCGAAATGGGCGGCGATGGCGACTTGCAATGGCGCATTCGACGAGGCGATGAAATTGCCGAGCTGATAGACGGTGCCGGGAAACGTGCCGCGTGCTTCGCGTGGCGAGAGTTCGTTCAGATGCGCGGGAATGATGCCCCAGCAACCCTGCACGAAGAACTGCATCAGGAATGCGCCCACGCCCAGCAGGACCGGCGTTTCCGCAAACGACCAGAGCGGTGCGGCGAGAATCGAGAGCAGCGCCGTGGCGACGATCATGCGCCTGCGGCCATAACGCTGCGAGATGATGCCGAAGGCGATGCCGCCCAATATCGCGCCGATATTGTAGACGATGGCGATGGTGCTGACGGTTGCGTGCTCATAGCCATGCTGAACCTGCAGGAAGGTGGGGTACATGTCCTGCGTGCCGTGGCTGAAGAAATTGAACGCGGTCATCAGCACGATGGCATAGAGCGCGAGTTTCCAGTGCCGAGCCAGCACATCGAACACGCCGGATGTTTTCACCGCATGGCGATCCCAGCCCGGCGATTCCGGAACGTGACGGCGGATGTAGAGAATGAGAAGCGCGGGCGCCAAGCCCACCATGAACATGCCGCGCCAGCCGATATGCGGATAGAGCACCGCGAACACGATTGAAGCCAGCAGATAACCGCTCGGATAGCCCGATTGCAGAAGGCCGGAGACGAAGCCTCGCGCTTCGGGCTTCACCGTTTCCATGGTGAGCGACGCACCGATACCCCATTCGCCGCCCATCGCGACGCCGAAGAGTGCGCGCAAGATGAGAAAAATCGTGAGATCGGGCGCAAAGGCCGTTGCGAAAGCAAGCACCGAATAGAGCGCCACATCGAACATCAACACCGGACGGCGGCCATAGTGATCGGCGAGACGGCCGAAGATGAACGCGCCGACCGGGCGCAATCCGAGGGTCAGCGTGAGCGCAATGGAGACGCCCGCGATTTCCGAATGGAATTCGGCGGCCACATCCTTGATGACGAACACGAGCAGGAAGAAATCGAACGCATCGAGCATCCAGCCGAGATAGCTCGCGGCCACCACATGCTTCTGCGCGGGCGTCCACCCCTTCAAGGCTTCGAACATGCG
>CAZTCU010000291.1:0-3748 GCA_964612235.1 uncultured Rhizobium sp. | reverse complement strand
GGTTCGGGATATTCGCTGCAGCACTTTGTGATCGTCCCCGGATCGGCGTTGCCGCCAGATAGAACGATCGCAACCGTCTTTCCTTCGATCTTTCCGGCCAGCAGCGCTGCCAGTGCGGCGCTGCCGCCGGGTTCGATCACCAGTTTTAATTTCCGAAACGCATAGCTCACGGCGCGCGACAGTTCGGCGTCGGTGACCGCGAGACCACGCAATCCGACTTCGCGCGCGATCCCGAACGGCACTTTTCCGGGTGTGGGCGCCATCAGGGAATCCGCGATGCTCACGCCCTTGGCGGGTGCTGTGCTGCGTTCGCCGCTTTCCATCGACAAACGCATTCCGTCGAAGCCTTGCGGTTCGACGCTGATAATGCGGGTGTCCGGGCGCTGCTTCGATAGCGCAAGCGCAATGCCGCTCACCAGACCGCCGCCGCTGCAGGGCGCGGCCACCGTGTCGAGCGCAGGGGCATGTTGCGCGATCTCAAGACCAACGGTGCCCTGCCCCGCCACGATCCACGGATCGTCGAACGGGCGTACCAGGGTCGCGCCGCGTTCGTCGCAAATCCTTTGCGCAATGGCCTCGCGATCTTCGCGGTGGCGGTCGTAGGTGACGATCTCAGCACCGAGCGCGCGCGTTCCTTCGAGTTTGGCGCGCGGGGCGTCGGCGGGCATGACGATGATGGCCTTCATGCCGAGCATGGCGGCAGCGGCGGCCACGCCTTGCGCGTGGTTGCCGGACGAAAACGCGACCACGCCTTTGGGGCGATCCACTTCCGCGATCATCAGCAGGCGGTTGGTGGCCCCGCGTATCTTGAACGATCCTGTCCGCTGAAGGTTCTCGGCCTTCAGGAAAATGCGCGCGCCCATTCGCGCATTCAGGTCCGGGTTTTCGATGAGCGGCGTGCGCACGATGAACGGCGCGATCCGTTCCGCTGCCAGTTCGATGTCGTCCGCTGTGGGAAGGGGCGTCATGTGGCCAAAGGATACCATTGAACCAAGATCGTGCGCCCCGTCTTTACGGTGCCGCAAAAATCCCTTAGCCCGGTCTCGCGGACGGGGTTATGGTCCGGCCGACCGGCGTTCGCCAGTTCTGGGCTTTCGACGGCCTGCCCTTTCGACGGATTCGAGGACACGCGTGCTGAAGGCCTATCAGCTTCAGAACGGCGCTCTCAAGGGTGCTGTGATTCCGGAAGGCGGCACGATCGCCCCGGACGCGCTGTGGATCGACCTGCTGACACCGACCGCCGAAGAGCGGCGCATGGTCAACGCCATGACCGCGATGGACCTGCCCACGCGCGCGGACATGGAAGAGATCGAGGTGTCGAGCCGTCTCTATCAGGAGGACGGGGGCCTGTTCATGACGGCCATGGTACTGGCCAATACCGAAGGCGACCGGCCGATTGCCGACGTGGTGAGTTTCGTGCTGGCCCATGAGCGGCTCGTCACCATCCGCTATATCGACCCGCAACCCTTCCGCACCTTCGCCGCGCGCTGCGAGCGCACCACGGTCGTCGCCACGAAGGCGGAGAACGTGTTCATGGCTCTGCTCGACGTGATCGTGGACCGCATGGCCGACATCCTGGAGCGCGCGGGTTCCGACATCGAAACCATCAGCCGCGAGATCTTCGACATCGATCCGCAGCACAAGCTGGGCACCAGCGACTTCCAGGGCATCCTGCGCCGGCTGGGCCGCAAGCACGACCTCACCAGCAAGATGCGCGAGTCGCTGCTCACCATCGGGCGCATGCTGACCTTCCTCACACAGGCCACCGAGGGCCGCGGGAGCAAGGACGTTCGCACCCACATCAAGACGATCACCCGCGACGTGCAATCGCTGCAAGACCATTCCTCGTTCCTGTCGACCAAGCTCAGCTATCTGCAGGACGCAACGCTGGGCCTCATCAACAACGAGCAGAACAACATCATCAAGATCATGTCGGTGGCGGCGATGGTGTTCCTGCCGCCGACCTTGTTCGCCTCCATCTGGGGCATGAACTTCACCTTCATGCCGGAGCTGCATTCGATTCTGGGATACCCCGTCGCCATCGGCGTGATGATCCTTTCCGCCGTGCTGCCCTATCTCTGGTTCAAGCGCAGAGGCTGGCTCTGATCCGGGCATGAACAGGCCGGGGCTCGGAATTTCACTCAAGCTCGGCGCCACGCTCGCGTTCTCGCTGATGTATGCGGCGATCAAGCTGGCGGGCGAGGTGCCGCTTGGCGAGGCGATCTTCTTCCGTTCCTTCTTCGCGCTGATCCCGCTGTTCGTACTGGCGGGCTTCACCACCGGCCTCGGCAATGTGATGCGCACCAGGCGGCCCGGCGTGCATCTGCTGCGGTCGCTGGCGGGCGTTTCGTCGATGTTCCTGAATTTCGCGGCGCTGGAGACCTTGCCGCTGGCCGACATCACGGCGTTCAGCTTCGTGATGCCGATCTTCGCGGTGGTGCTGGCAGCGCTGATGTTGAAGGAACGGGTCGGCTTTTATCGCAGTGTGGCGGTTGGGGTTGGATTCTGCGGCGTGCTGCTGATGATCGAGCCTTATGGCGGTGCGGGCGCGATCATTTCCAATGGCGCATCGAAAGGGGCAGGACTGGCGCTGGGCGGCTCGTTGTTTTCGGCGTTCGTGGTGGTGTTCATCCGGCAGATGAGCGCGACGGAGAAAAGCGAGACCATCGTTTTCTATTTCATGTCGACGGCCGCGATTGCGGGCGCGCTGGTGATGATCGGCAGCCATGTGGTGCCGGACGCGCAGATGGCGTTCTGGCTGGTGATGTCCGGGCTTTTCGGCGGCGTGGGTCAGATCTGCATGACCTATTCCTACCGGTTCGCCGAGCCTTCGCTGCTGGCACCGTTCGATTATGTGGCGATGGTGTGGGCGACCGGGCTGGGTTACCTGCTGTTTGCAGATGTTCCGCAGATGATGGTGTTGATCGGCGCCGGCGTCGTCATTGCGGCGGGATTGTTTATCGTCTGGCGCGAACGGCGGCTGCACAAGAAAGGATTGCCGCTTCCGGCTTCGGTTTAGTTTGTACCGCCTCGGCTGTTCATGCTGACAGCCCAGATCAACGCGCCTACAACACCGCCTACAAGGACCACAGCCTTCGCAACGCCCCAAAGCACGGGCGGTCCGCATCCGGAATTGCATACGTTTCCTAGCGGAAACAAAAGAAAAGGCCCCCAAAAACCGGCCGTCAACAGGAGCAGTGCCAATATCGACAGTTTATATCGGCGCTTCATTGTACGGAACACGACGTATTGTTTTCCACCCCACGTAACGCTGCTTGGACGATCTGGCGAATTAATTCGCGATAATCACATCCCGCTTCGCGCGCAGCAGCACCGAAACCGGCTTCGGGTTCGATGCAAGGGTTGGGATTGAGTTCGAGGATGGTGGGATTGCCGTTTGCGTCGACGCGGAAATCGACCCGGGCGTAGCCGCGCAGGCCGAACAGATTCCAGGCCCGTTCGGACAGTTCACGCAGGCGCTTGGCAAGTTCGGGTTCGCGCGAGGCCCATGAGAAATCACGGACGGTATGCGTGGCGTCGAGGGAATTCTCGTCCCATTTCGCTGTGTAGCCGACGATCTTGGGCTTGCCGTCCGGCCATGCTTCGAAGCGCATCTCGGCTATTGGCAGCACGCGGGGGCGGCCATTTTCCTCGAGAACCGCGACATTGAATTCGCGGCCGTCGACGAAGGCTTCCGCGAACCAGCCATTGCCGTAGCGTTGGGCGCAGTATTCGGCGCGGGCGCGGA
>CAZTCU010000290.1:0-3754 GCA_964612235.1 uncultured Rhizobium sp. | reverse complement strand
GCCCTTCGTGCTGTCGCAGGAATTCGCACGCCAGGTTCCGCGCGACCAAGGCGGAGCCATCGTCAACATCATCGACCAGCGCATGCTGAAGCCAACGCCGCAATTCATCTCCTACAGCCTGAGCAAAGCCGGGTTGCACTGGCTGAATACCACGCTGGCGCAAGCCCTCGCCCCGCGCGTGCGCGTGAACGCCGTTGGGCCCGGTCCCACAATGAAAAACGAGCGCCAGTCGCCCGCCGATTTCGAGCAGCAGCGGAAGGCCACGCTTCTGGGACATGGCGCGGACCCTGCCGACATTTGCGGCGCGGTGCGCTATCTTCTTGAGGCACAGGCCGTCACCGGCCAGATGATCGCGGTGGATGGCGGCCAGCACCTGATCTGGCAGACGCCCGACGTGCGCGGTAAGGAATGACCATGACAAACGTGCCCAACGTCCAACCGCTTCGCATCGCCGACGCCGCACGCGGCATTCGCCATGTGTTCATCCGCAATCTGGAACTCCTGGCGCATATCGGTGTCTACGGCCACGAACAGGGAAAGCTTCAGCCGGTACGGATCAATGTCGATCTGGCGGTCGAAGACGTGATCGAAGTGGGCGACCGTCTGGAAAAGGTCGTCGACTACGCCACCATCGAACAAAAAATCCGCGCGCTGGTGGCGGCGGGCCATATCAATCTAGCCGAGACATTGGCCGAACGCATCGCACAAGCCTGTTTCGACGACGATCGCGTAAAGACCGCACGCGTCCGCGTGGAAAAACTCCACGCCCTGCCCGGCGCCGAAAGCGCGGGCGTGGAAATCGAACGGCAGGCGCCGCGGTAAGTGTTATTTCGCGCGGCGCCGCTTCACGGCGCGTACCAGCGTTTCGTTGATACGGCCTTGCCAGCCCCGGCCTTCTTCCTTGAAGGCGTCCACCACTTCCGGGTCGAGCCGGAGCGTCACCTGCACTTTCGGATGTTCCGCGCGCGGACGGCCGCGCATCCGCTTCACCGCTTCCGTGAATTCGGGGAACACTTCAAGGAAGGGTCTTGCCTTGCGGAAATCTTCCTCGGTCATTTCGGGAATATCTTCGTCTGGCACGCCATAAGCGGACGGACGCTTTCTCTTCGCCTTAGCCATAGCGTTTTCTCTCCTTCCTGCTCGCGCGACGGAAACTGATGACCCGGACAACATCCTGCTGCCGCGTCAAGGCGACCATATGGAGATGTCCATCGAGCATGCCGAATGCCCAATAACGCCTCTCGCCATAGGAAAAGCGACGATCTTCCAGAATTGTCACTTCATCCCAATTCAAGCGCGGGACTTCCGCGAAATCCAAGCCATGCTTTGCGATATTCGCCAGGCGTTTGGCCGGATCCCACTCGAAGTCCATGATTAAATGTAGTGCCCAAAATGGCGGCCGTCAAGAATAAATGCACTACAAAAAATACTCCTTGGCAGGCCCGCGCGCGAACGCCTATATCGAACGGATGGACGACACCGCAGCAGCGCCGCTGAAAGGACCAGCGCGCATCCAGGCTTACCTCAAGAACCTGCCGGATCAGGCGGGCGTCTATCGCATGCTCGACGACAAGGGGAACATCCTCTATGTCGGCAAGGCGAAGAGTCTGAAGAAGCGCGTCTCGTCCTACGCGAAATCGGGCGGGCATACCGAACGCATCGCGCGCATGATCTCCGAAACCTCGGAGATGCTCTTCGTCACCACGGCGTCGGAAACCGAGGCGCTTCTTCTCGAATCCAACCTCATCAAGCGTCTGAAGCCGCGCTATAATGTTTCCTATCGCGACGACAAATCCTTTCCGAACATCCTCTTGCGCGAGGATCACGAGTATCCGCAGCTTCTGAAGCATCGCGGCGCCAAGACGACCAAAGGCGTCTATTTCGGTCCATTCGCGAGCGCAGGCGCGGTGAACCGCACGCTCAACACGTTGCAGCGGGCGTTCCTGCTGCGGTCGTGTTCGGATTCGGTGTTCGAATCCCGCACGCGGCCCTGCCTGCTGTTCCAGATCAAGCGCTGCAGCGCGCCCTGCACGGGCCGCGTGGACAAGGAAGGTTATGCGGAACTGGTGCGCGAGGCCGAATTGTTCCTCAACGGCAAATCGCGCGCGGTGCAGGCCGAACTCGCCAGGGACATGAACGCCGCCGCCGAAACGCTCGATTTCGAGCGCGCCGCACGCCTGCGCGACCGCATCCGGGCGATGAACCAGATCCAGTCGCATCAGGGCGTGAACCCGACCACCTTCGCCGATGCCGATGTTTTCGCGGCATTCAGCCAGGGCGGCGAGACTTGCATCCAGGTGTTCTTCTTTCGCGCCGGGCAGAACTGGGGCAACAAACCATATTTCCCCAAGCATGACCGTGAGCTTTCGACTGCCGAAGTGCTCGAAAGCTTCGTGGGGCAGTTCTACGACGAGCGGCCGACGCCCACTTTAATCCTTCTGTCGGAAGACGTGCCCAATTGCCATCTCATCGCCGATGCGTTTTCGCTGCGTGCGGAACGCAGAATCGAGATCTCCGTGCCCCAGCGCGGCGAGAAACGCGAGATCGTCGAGATGGCGCTCACCAATGCGCGCGAACAATTGCTGCGGCGGTTGGCCGAAAATTCCGCGCAGCGCGAATTGCTGGAAGGCGTGGCCGAACTCTTCGGCCTCGAAAATCCGCCGCGCCGGATCGAGGTCTACGACAACTCCCACATCCAGGGCACCAATGCGCTGGGCGCGATGATCGTGGCGGGACCGGACGGCTTCGAGAAAGGCGAGTACCGCAAGTTCAACATCAAATCGACCGAGCTCACGCCCGGCGACGATTACGGCATGATGCGCGAAGTGCTCTCGCGCCGCTTCGCCCGGCTGGTGAAGGAAAGCGGCAATGACGACGCGCGCGCCAAATGGCCGGACATCGCGCTGATCGACGGCGGGCCGGGACAATTGTCGGTGGCGCAGGCCGTTCTGGAAGACCAGGGAATCGAGGACGTACTGCTGGTCGGCATCTCCAAGGGCCCGGATCGCGACGCCGGCCGTGAACATTTCTACATGAAGGGCCGCGAGCCCTTCCGCCTCGATCCCAAGAATCCGGTCCTCTACTACCTCCAAAGGCTGCGCGACGAGGCGCACCGCTTCGCCATCGGCAGCCACCGCAAGAAGCGGTCGAAGGCCATCGGCGCCAATCCGCTGGACGAGATCGGCGGCATCGGGGCGGCCCGCAAACGCGCCCTGCTCCAGCATTTCGGCTCGGCGCGGGCGGTTTCCGGGGCCAGCCTTAACGATCTGGAAAGCGTGGAAGGCGTCAGCGCCACCCTGGCCAAAAAGATTTTCGATTTCTTCCATCCGGGCGGGTGACGGATGGCTGTCATTTGCTAAATTCGGCCCATGTTCAATATCCCGAACATCCTGACCTTGTTTCGCATCGCCCTGGTGCCGCTTTTCGTGCTGGCCATGGTGATGTCGGGCGACTCGGCGCGGATCACAGCCTTCGTAATCTTCTGCCTGGCGGGCGTGAGCGACGCACTGGACGGATTTGCCGCGCGCAAGCTCAAAGCCGGATCGGATTTCGGCAAGATGCTCGATCCCATCGCGGACAAGATATTGGTCGGCGTGGCGCTGATGATGCTGGTGGCCGATGGCGTGTTCGACGGCGCCAAACTGTTCCCCGCCCTGATCATCCTGTCGCGTGAAATTCTGGTTTCGGGCTTGCGCGAATTCCTCGCAGGCCTCGATGTGAGCGTGCCCGTCTCGCGCATCGCCAAGGCCAAGAC
>CAZTCU010000289.1:0-3773 GCA_964612235.1 uncultured Rhizobium sp. | reverse complement strand
GCAAACACGATCCGGCGGGCGGGCGCAACGGCTTTCGCGCGCGGCCGCGCCGGGTTAAGGTTCGGCCATGCAAATAGACATCGTTTCCGACACGGTTTGTCCGTGGTGCTTCATCGGCAAACGCCGGTTGGAGAAGGCTTTGGCGCAACGGCCCGAGATGGCGTTCCAGATCAGCTGGCGCGCCTATCGCCTTGACGCGCAGGTGCCGCCCGAGGGCGTGGATCGCAAGGCGTATATGCGCGCGAAGTTCGGCGACAATCCGCAGGCCAAGGCGATGGGTGACGCGCTGCGTCAGGCGGGCGCGAACGAAGGGATCGACTTTCAGTTCGACAGCATCGAGAAGCGTCCCAACACGACGGACTCGCACAGGCTTGTCCGTTGGGCGGCGACGGCGGGCGTGCAGGATGACGTGGTGGAACGCCTGTTCCGCGCCTATTTCGAACAGGGCCGCGATATCGGCAGTTCGGCCGTGCTGACGGAGATCGCCAGCGAAGCGGATATGGATGTGGACCTGGTCGAGCAGTTGCTCGCCAGCGACGCCGACCGCGAATTGATCGAGCGCGAGGATGCGCTGGCGCACCAGATGGGGATTTCGGGCGTGCCGACCTTCATCTTCGCCAACAAGTTCATGCTGCAAGGCGCGCAGGACCCGGAGGCGATCGTGAAAGTGATCGACAAGGTTCAGGAAAAGCTGGACGAACTGGCGCTGGAAGAAAACTGATTACGCCGCGTCGGCGACCACGCGGTTGCGGCCGTCGCGTTTGGCGCGATAGAGCGCCTGGTCGGCGCGATGCAGCAGGGCTTCGGCGGTATCCTTCTCGCCTTCCGACGAGGCGATGCCGATGCTGATGGTGATGTTGAGCTTCCTCGGATCGCGGCTGATTTCGAACGGCGTGGTTTCCACGCTGCGGCGCAGGCGTTCGGCCACCATATAGGCGAACGAAATGTCGGTATCCGGCATCACCACCACGAATTCCTCGCCGCCGTAACGGCACGCCAGATCGAGGCCGCGCACATTGGCGCCGATGCGGGCGGAGAATTCGCGCAGCACTTCGTCGCCGATGTCGTGGCCGTGCGTGTCGTTGACCGACTTGAAGTAGTCGATGTCCATGATGAGGAAGGCGAGCGGCCTGCCCGTCTTGCCTGCGTTGCCGATCAGGTTCGACAGGTGGCGTTCCATGTAGCGGCGGTTGTGCAGGCCCGTGAGCTGGTCGGTGATGGCCATTTCGAGGCTGAGCTGCACGTTGTGGCGCAGGCGGTCGGCATAGCGCTTCTTGCGAAGCTGGGTGCGGACGCGCGCGGTGAGTTCGTTCTTGTCGACGGGGCGCGTGAGATAATCGTTCACGCCCATTTCGAGCGCCTGCGTCAGCTTGCGGCGTTCGCCTTCGCTGACCACGACGAGGATTGGTACGTTGCGGCCTTCCGGCAGCGAGCGAAGCTGCGAACACAGGCGCAGACCGTCGAAGCCGCGCATACCGAGGCTGACGACGATGAGGTCGTAATCGCCGCCCTTCACGCGAACGAGCGCTTCCTCGAACGTATCGACCGCGGCCATCTCGTTGGCGGGCGTGAGCGCGTTCTTGAACCACGCCACGGATTCGGGACGATCCTCGATCACAAGGATGCGGCCGGTGGGATTGTTGTCGATCAACGTCTCGGCCGGATCGAGCAGGCCCATGCTCTGGCCGGTCGACTCGCGCATGCGAAGCTCGTCGGTCATCATCTTGAGGCGCACCAGGCTGCGCACGCGCGCGAACAGGGCGGCGTCGTCCACCGGCTTGGTGAGGAAATCGTCGGCGCCCGCTTCGAGACCCGCCACGCGGTCGCTGGGCTGGTCGAGTGCTGTGACCATGATCACCGGCACATGGGCGGTCTTCGGATTGGACTTGATGCGGCGGCAGGCTTCGAAGCCGTCCATGCCGGGCATCATCACGTCGAGCAGGATGATGTCGGGCGAGCATTCCTCGGTCTTGGCGATGGCTTCCATGCCGTTGAAGCCCGTCACCACCTCGAAATACTCGGCGGTGAGCTTGGCTTCGAGAAGCTTCACATTCGACAGGATATCGTCGACGACCAGAACGCGCGCAGTCATGGGCTTAGCCCACGAAGCGACGAACGGTTTCCAGGAAGCTCGTGACGGAAATCGGCTTCGAGATATAGGCCTCGCAACCGCCCTGACGGATGACTTCTTCGTCACCCTTCATGGCGAACGCGGTGACCGCCACCACGGGGATGGATTTCAGCGAGTCGTCTTCCTTGAGCCACTTGGTGACTTCCAGCCCGGAAACTTCCGGCAACTGGATATCCATCAGGATCAGGTCGGGGTGATGTTCGCGCGCGATGTCGAGCGCTTCCATGCCGTCCTTGGTCTGGAGGATGTTGTAACCGTGGGCATCCAGCAGGTCGTGGAAGAGCTTCATGTTGAGCTCGTTGTCCTCCACGATCAGGACCGTCTTCATCTTGGCGTCCATAAAGAGCGCTCCGCGCCTCAAAGAAATCCGGGCGGCGAGTGCCCCGGATGCCGTTCTGTTTGCTAGTATTAGGGCCGATGTCTTAACGCTCCCTTGACGATGGCAGGCCAAATGACGCCGCAATCAGCCGAAGCACTGGCGCTCAAGACGCTGGAGTTCCTTGCGAATTCGCCGGACAACCTGGACGGGTTTCTGGCGGTCACTGGTATTAACGGTTACGAATTGCGCGAACGCGCGGAGGAACCGGTGGTGCTCGCAGCCGTTGTCGATTTTATGTTGAAGAATGAAGGGCTTCTGATCGAATTCTGCGATACCGCTTCAATCCGGCCGCGCGACGTTCACGCCGCCCTTCATGTGCTGACGAACCTGTGAGCCTTCCGCCCGTCATCGCCGAACCGGACACCGTGGCCCTCTCCGGCCGGCCGCTTCTGATCCTCGACGCGGACGAAGTGCTGTTCATGTTCGTTGACGGATTCATGAATTTCCTCGAATCGCGGGGTTATTACCTCGACCTCACGAGCTATCGCCTCCACGGAAACGTCAAAACGCGAATCGATGATTCTGTGGTGGCGAATCCGGAGGTGACACGCCTGCTCGACGTCTTCCGCGCCGATCTCGATTCGCTTGCGGCGGTGGAAGATGCGCAGGACGTTCTGGATAGTCTTTCGGATCAAATGGACATTGTGGTGCTGTCGAACGTCTCGGCCTCGCAAGCCGAGCCACGCTTGCGCAATCTGGCGGCGGCGGGGTTTCCCTATCCGCTGATCGCAAATTCCGGCCCGAAAGGTCCGGCGGTGAAAACGCTCGCGGGGCGCGGAGGAAAGCCTGCTTTCTTTGTCGACGACATTCCTCCGCATCTGATGTCCGTCGCCGAAGAAGCGCCCGACGTGTTCCGCATTCATTTCATCGGGGACGACCGGCTGAAGCCTCTGCTGCCGGCGAGCGAACAGGCTCACCTGCGCGCCGACAACTGGCGCGAGATCGAGGACTTCGTGCGCGCGAAACTCGCCGAGGCGCTATGAGATTGGGCATCGACCTTGGGGGCACGAAGATCGAGATCATTGCGCTCGACGACGCGGGCAACGAATCGCATCGCCATCGCGTGCCGACGCCGCATAGCGGTTATGACGAAACCATTCTCGCCATTCGCGATCTCGTTATCGGCACGGAATCCAAACTCGGCAAAAAGGGAAGCGTCGGTGTCGCCATTCCCGGCGCGATCAGTCCGGTGACCGGGCTCGTCAAGAACGCCAATTCCACGCGGCTGATCGGCCATCCGCTCGACAAGGATCTGGCCAAGGC
>CAZTCU010000288.1:0-3786 GCA_964612235.1 uncultured Rhizobium sp. | reverse complement strand
ACACCCTTTGAAATGCCGCCAGAGGCCAAAGCCTTGCGGCAGGAGGTCCGGGCGTTCCTCAAGGCGGAAATGCCCCAGACGGCCTCTGCCACCAAGGCCCGCTCGTGGTCGGGTGGAGACGCCGAATTCAGCCGCAAGCTCGGCGCCCGCGGCTGGCTGGGCATGACCCTGCCCAAGAAGTATGGCGGCCACGAGAAGAGCTATGCCGAACGCTATGTGGTGATCGAGGAGATGCTGGTGGCAGGCGCGCCGGTGGGCCTGCACTGGGTGGCCGACCGGCAGAGCGGCCCGCTGATTGCGCGCTACGGCACCGAGGAACAGCGCGAGAAGATTTTGCCCCGGATCGCGCGCGGCGAAGCCTTCTTCTGCATCGGCATGAGCGAACCGGGGTCGGGGTCGGACCTCGCCTCGGTCAGGACGCGCGCGCGCAAGGTGGATGGCGGCTGGCGCATCAACGGGCAGAAGATCTGGACCTCCACCGCCCAGCACGCGCACTACATGATCGCGCTGGTGCGCACCGGCGAAGGCGACACGCGCCACGCGGGGCTGACGCAGTTTCTTGTCGACATGCGCAGCGACGGGCTGACGGTGAAACCCATCGCCAATCTGACGGGCGAGAGCCATTTCAACGAGGTGTTCTTCGACGACGTGTTCGTGCCGGACTCCATGCTGATCGGGAACGAAGGCGGCGGCTGGCAACAGGTGACGGCCGAACTCGCCTTCGAACGCAGCGGGCCGGAGCGGTATCTTTCCTCCATCCGTCTGTTCCTCGAATTCCTGCGCGTGACGGGCGACAACCCGACCGAACTGGAAAAACAACTGATCGGCCGCATGACCGCCGAGATGTGGACGCTCAGGAACATGTCGATGTCGGTGATGGGCAAGCTTGCAGCGGGCGAAGACCCGGCTGTCGATGCCGCCGTCGTGAAAGACCTTGGCACGTCGTTCGAACAGGAATTGCCGCGATTGATACAGGCCAACACGCGCGCGGACGTCACGCTCGAAAGCGGCGATCCGTTCAACGATACGCTGTCTTACCTGCTGCAAAGCTCGCCTTCGTTCTCGCTGCGCGGCGGCACGCGCGAGATCCTGCGCGGCATCATCGCAAGGGAGCTGGGCCTGAGATGAGCGAACTACGCACCCTTCTCGCCGACACCACCGCCAAGGTGCTGGGCGATACCAAGGACGCTTCGCTCGAAGCATCCTGGAAAAAGATTATGGAAGCCGGGCTTCCTGCCGTTCTCTTAGAGGATGGTTTCGGCGGAAACTGGGAAGACGCGCTCGTCGTCGTGAAGGCCTGCGGGTATCACGCGACGCCTGCGCCGCTTCCCGAGGCCATTTTGGCAACGCATGTGTTTGGAGATTTGCCGGACGGCATGGTGACCGTCTGCGCCAACACGACCGGCAAGCTCGACGGCGCACGCTTCACCGGCGAATTGCGCGGCGTGCCGTGGGGTCGCGAGGCCTCGCATGTTGTTGCCGTGCTCGACGGCAAGGCGCTTCTTCTGTCGCGCGCCGATGCAAGGATCGAAGAACATCACAATCCGGCAAGCGAACCGCGCGACACGCTGCGCTTCGAAAACGCGAAAGCAGAAACGGCAGCGAGCAATATCGACATGTTCGCCGCGCTCGCGCTTCTGCGCACCGGCCAGATCGCGGGTGCACTCGATCATGCGCTCGAACTCTCGGTCGGCTACACGCGCGAACGCCAGCAGTTCGGCCGTCCGCTCGCTCAGTTCCAGGCCATCCAGCAGCAGCTTGCCGTTCTGGCTGAGGAGACCGCTGCCGCAGGCATGGCCGCCGCAGCAGCCTTCCGGGCGATGGACAGGGGCGACGCGGGCTTCGAGATCGCGGCCGCCAAGCTTCGGGCCAACCGGGCGGCGCGGACATCGACCGGAATCGCCCACCAAGTCCACGGCGCCATGGGCTTCACCGCCGAATATGCGCTGCACCACCTGACGCGCAGGCTATGGGCCTGGCAGACCGAAGCGGGCAACGAGCGGTTCTGGGGCGAAAAGCTGGGGACACAGGTCGCAACCCGTGGCCCAACCGCCTTCTGGACCGAGCTTGTGGCACGAAGTGAGGCCTGAAGAGTTCCGTATTCGGGCTGCGGCAACTTTATTGTCAGTAGGCCCCTAGGGGTCGTGCGTACTCACGGCTAATGTTGGGTTGGGATGGTCAGTCTTACAGACGTTCGACCGGTGGAGGAGCGCGCCTGGTTCAAGACCGAGCGGCGCGACAATGTTCTGCGCTTTATCGTCGGCGGGGACTGGACGCTTCCCGAAGCCCCAAGGCTGGACCCCAAACTGCGCGCCCTCGACCTGAGCGCGCAGGAAGCTGAAATCGACGGCAAGGAACTGGACAAGCTGGACAGCGCGGGCGCGTGGCTTCTGTTGCGCACCAAACGCGCGATGGAAGACGGCGGTGCGAAAGTGCGCTCGTTCGTCATTCCCGAAAGCTACGGCCCGCTGTTCGGCACGCTGGAGCGCGAACACACCGCGCCGCCCACGCCGGAGATGGAACGGCCGCCGTTCCTCTATCGCGTCGGCCGCGGCTTCATGCATTCGATGACCCAGGGCTACGAGATGCTCGGCTATCTCGGCCGCGTCACGGTCGAGACGGTGGAGACCATCGGGCCGCAGAAGCAATTGCGCTGGAAAGCCTTCATCCACCAGGTGGAGGAAACCGGCATCAATGCGCTGCCCATCGTGGGCCTCCTGTCGTTCCTGATCGGCGTGGTGCTTGCCTATCAGGGCGCCGATCAGTTGCGGCGCTTCGGTGCGGAGATTTTCACCATCAACCTGCTGGGCGTTTCGATCCTGCGCGAAGTGGGCGGGCTTATCACCGCCATCATCATCGCGGGCCGTTCCGGTTCGGCGTTCACGGCCCAGATCGGCACCATGCGGGTGAACGAAGAAATCGATGCGATGCAGACCATCGGCCTCAACACCGTGGACGTGCTGGTGCTGCCGCGCGTGGCGGGATTGATGATCGCGCTGCCGTTCCTGACGTTCTATTCCGACATCATGGCGATGATCGGCGGCGCGGTGATGTGTTATTTCGACCTGAACATCACCTTCCCCGCCTTCCTGCGGCAGTTGCAGGGCGCAATAACGCTGAACACCTTTTTGGTCGGAATGGTCAAGGCGCCGGTGTTTGCCTTTGTGATCGCACTTGTCGGCTGCTTCGAGGGATTGAAGGTCGAACGCAACGCCGAAAGCGTCGGCCGGCTCACGACGCGCTCGGTGGTGGAATCGGTGTTCCTGGTCATCGTGCTGGATGCCGGGTTCTCCATCATGTTCTCGATCCTGGGGATTTGACGGTGAGCGAGCCCGGCCAAATCAACGGAAAAAGCAGCGAAGTCGTCATCAGCGCGCGCGGCGTGGTGAACGGTTTCGGCGACCGCATCATCCACGATCACATCGATCTCGACGTGAGGCGCGGCGAGGTGATGGGCCTTGTCGGCGGATCGGGCACGGGCAAATCGGTTCTGCTGCGCACCATCATCGGGCTGAACAAGCAGAAGGAAGGGTCGGTGAAGGTGTTCGGCGACGAGGTGGGCGATGCCGACAATGTTTCGATGCGCGCGCTGCAGATGCGCTGGGGCGTGCTGTTCCAAGAAGGGGCGTTGTTCAGCTCGCAGACCGTGGCCGAGAACATTCAGGTGCCGCTGCGCGAATATACCAAGATGACCCAGAATTTGATGAACGAGATTGCTTCGATGAAGCTCTCGATGGTGGGTCTGCCCGAAGACACCGCGAAGAAATATCCCTCCGAGCTTTCCGG
>CAZTCU010000287.1:0-3825 GCA_964612235.1 uncultured Rhizobium sp. | reverse complement strand
GCGCACCCGGACATGGTTAAAGCAATGTCCGTGCCCTTCGAGGGAACGCCTGTGTTTTCGCGCGTGCGTGAGGCCCGAGCGTAAACAGGGTTAACAGAACGAATCAGGACGCAGGCGCGGCAGCCTGTTTCGCGCGGCTACGTTCGATCAGCTTCACGCACCAGATCGAGACCTCGTAAAGCGCCACGAGCGGCACCGCGAGGCTGATCATGCTGATGGCGTCCGGCGGCGTGATGACCGCGGCAAGCGCGAAGATTCCAACGACGGCATAACGCTGCATGCTGCGAAGCTGCGCCGAGGTGACGATACCCACACGACCGAGAAGCGTCAGCAAAACCGGCAATTGAAAGGTGAGACCGAACGCGAAGATCAAGGTCATCACGAAATCGAGATACTCGCTGACCTTGGCCTGAAGCTCGATGCCGAGCGTGCCGTTGCCGCCCGCGGTTTCGTAGCCGACGAAGAACTTGATCGCGAAGGGCAGCATTACATAGAAAACGAACGCCGCTCCGATCAGGAACAGCACCGGCGTGGCGACGATGAATGGCAGGAAGGCGTTGCGTTCGTGGCGATAAAGCCCCGGCGCCACGAACATCCAGGCCTGCGCTGCGATGAACGGAAAAGCCAGGCATATGCCCGCGAACATGCCGACCTTCACATAGGTGAAGAACGTCTCGTAGAGCGCTGTGTAGATGAGA
Source organism: uncultured Rhizobium sp. (assembly GCA_964612235.1). Lineage (GTDB taxonomy): Bacteria > Pseudomonadota > Alphaproteobacteria > Micropepsales > Micropepsaceae > Rhizomicrobium. The sequence continues at coordinate 3,127 of CAZTCU010000287.1, read as the reverse complement.
TGGGCGTTGGGCTGGCCCTTCAGCGCGCTCGCCAGGGGTTCGGTGAGAAACGCGTAGATGTGCTTGGCGAAGAAAAAGCAGACGATAAACGCAATCGCGAACGCCAGCATCGAATAGACGAGGCGCTTTCTCAACTCGATCAGATGCTCCATCAGCGGAGCCTTTGTCGCCTCGATGGCGGCTTCGTCGTCGGCGGTGGGCTTGGTCACGGCATATCCGCTTTGGCGGGCAAATCGGCGGCGGCCTTTGCAGCCGGATGCTCCTCTGCCGGCTTCGGCTGCATCACTTCATCGGCCGGCGGCAGGATGCCGTGTTCGATCTGCTGCTCGACCCCGGCAAGCGGGCGTTCGGCGCGCAGCGCCGAGATCTCCTTGCGCAATTCGTCGAGTTCGGCCTGGCGCGCCATCTCGTCGAAGCTCTTGCGGAATTCGTTGGCCATCGCGCGCGCCTTGCCCATCCAGCGCCCGATGATGTGCATGAGGCGCGGCAAATCCTTCGGGCCGACCACGATGAGGGCCACGACCAGAAGAATGAGGATGTGGGCCCAGCTCAGGTCGAACATCGGAGGTGCCGATCAAAGCGTCTAGCGCCCGACGGAATCCTTCTCGTCGCGACGGTCGGGAATCTGGTGCGGGTCTGACGGCTCGTTGAGACCTTGGCGGAAGCTGCGGATACCTTTGCCGACATCGCCCATCAGGTCCGAAATCTTGCCGCGGCCGCCGAACAGCACGAGGGCCACCACCGCCAAAATCAGAATGTGCCAGATGCTCAAGGCACCCATGGAACTCTCCTTCGACCCCTGCCGGGGACTGTTAAAGACCCACAGCGGCAAGGATGCAAGCTGAGTGAATCTCCCCCGTGAAACGGGGGAGAGACCGCAAAGCGGTCGAGGGGGTTAGTCTTTCCGGCATTTGCGCTTACCCCCTCCGCCTCGCTGCGCGAGGCACCTCCCCCGTTTCACGGGGGAGACTTGCTAGCCGATCAGGATTTCGGCCTTCCGGTCGAGGGCAGAGGCGAGCGCATTGAGGCGTTTCTGGACCGGGTCGGCGGCAATGGCCTCCCGTCTCCTTGGCACTTCCAGAACCACACGATTGGGGGTGAGCCTGAGCCGGTAGTTCGGCAATTCGCCCGATGCCGATGCCGAAAGCGCAAAGGCGAGCCTCAGCGTGAGGCCCAGGATCTTCGCGTACAGCTCGTCTTCATCGCCCAGCAGGCCCGCCTGTTTGAGCTGGCGGGGAAAATCCTCGTCGCCCGAATAGCGGTGATAGATGGCGGTCGCGATCAATGCGCGCGCGCGGTGATCGGCGCCGGAGAACGGCGCGGTCAAAATCTGGTTGAAGGCGCCGAACGCGCGGTCGTCGGGATGACGGCGCCAGTTCACATCGGAGAACAGACAGGTCGCGCGGCGGATGCGGCGCAATTCCTCGGTCTCCGCCGGAAAGATGTCGGTGCACCACGCAAACATTTCGGCGGCGTGCGCGGGCTCGCGGGCCTCTCGCAGGTTCATGCCGGCCGCGAATTCGATCAGCGGATCCTTCGCGCGCTCCTCTTCGGAAAGCCGGGCATGCAGCAATCCCTCGCGCAGGCCGAAGGCGGAAACGACGATCTCCTTGAAATTGCCTTCGAGCAGCAAACGCTCCAGCACGATGGCGCCATACGGCAATGCTTCGGCGCGGCGCTTGGAGATCACCTTCATCCGCTCGACGGATTTCTTGGAAAGCTGCGAGACCACTTCGCACAGACGCAAGGCGCGCCTGCGCGGGATTGCGTAATGATGCAGCACATGGAGCGGATAGTTGCTCTCTTCCATGTCGACGCGGGCGAAGCTGCGCCAGATGCCGCCCACCGCATAGAGCGTGCGATTTTCGAGATTGCCGAGCTTGCGCAGATTGTCGAGGCCTTCGTCGACGATGCGCCGCGCCTTTTCCGGCTCGTCCTTCGACAAATCCATCAGGCGCAACGGGCCGTAAGGCAGCGTCATCGCGTTGCCCGTGCGGCCGTCCTTCACCGTCACCATGTCGAGACTGCCGCCGCCCAGATCGGCGACCAGGCCGTCGGCTTCCGGCGTGCCGGCCAGCACGCCTTCGGCGGCAAGCCGCGCTTCCTCCTCGCCGGACAGAACCCGGATGGGACTGCCCCACGCCGCTTCGGCGCGGCGGATGAAATCCTGCCCGTTGGAGGCGTCGCGCGCCGCAGCCGTCGCCACCGCCTCGCGGACCGGCGCGTCGAGCGCATCGGCGATCATGCGGAAGCGGGCCAGCGCCTCGAACGCCATGCCGATGCCGTCGGTGTTCAACCTGCCGGTCGTCACCATGTTGCGCCCGATGGCGCAGATGGCCTTTTCGTTGTGCAAGGTGCCCGGCGCGCGCGTGAAACCGTCGAACACCGCCAGGCGCACGGAATTGGAGCCGATGTCGACGATGGCGACATGGCCTTTGCGCGCGGAAGCACGCGCGGAAGGGATTGGCTTCGCTTCGTTTTGTGTCAGGGCGGTCACGGGATTGGGAGTTTAATCGGGCCCGGCCGCGATTGCCACCGCACGAACCTATTTCTTGAGCGCGCGGCCCCGGCCCGAAAGCGAGGGGTTCGTCATGAAATAGGTGTGGGCGGAGAAGGCGTTCGGGCCCGCGCCCGCCGGATCGCGCTCATAGGTTCCGTCGCCGTGCATATGCCACGACTGGGCGGTGTCCTTGAGCAGCGCGCCCAGGATCTGATCCTGCACCTGCTGGTGCACGGTGGGGTTCTCGATCGGCACCAAGGCTTCCACGCGGCGGTCGAGATTGCGCGGCATCCAGTCGGCCGACGAGATGAACACTTTCGATTTCGGCGACGGCAATCCGTGGCCCGCGCCGAAACAGACGATGCGGCCATGTTCGAGGAAGCGGCCCACGATGGATTTGACGCGGATGTTTTCCGAAAGACCCGGCACGCCCGGACGCAGGCAGCAGATGCCGCGCACCACAAGTTCGATCTTCACGCCTTCGCGGCTGGCCTTGTAGAGCCAGTCGATGATTTCGGGATCGACGAGCGAATTGAGCTTGGCGCAGATCGCGGCGGGGCGGCCTTCGCGCGCGTAGGGGATTTCTTCGGCGATGGAATGGATCCACTGCTTGCGCAGTGTGGGGGG
>CAZTCU010000286.1:0-3845 GCA_964612235.1 uncultured Rhizobium sp. | reverse complement strand
GTGCGAATTGAAATACCGTCATCGTTGAAGCATCCCCCCACCCGCCGCGCTGACGCGCGTCGACCTCCCCGCGTAGGGGGAGGTAAGGGGCGCGTTCAGCGGCTTTTCATCCACGCAAGGGCGTCTTTTTCCACACGCTTTATCCAATCGTTCTTTTCATTGTTGTAAGCCAGCGTGTCGTGCGGCTGGAGGGCGGCGGCGCGGATTTTTTCGGCTTCGTATTCTTTTGCAATCGATGGGTGGGCACGCAGGTAATCGCGGAAGGCGAGGTGGCGTGTGATTTCCGGGTTGCCTTCGGCGTAGATGTGAAGCTGGACTTCGCGCTTTCCCGTCTGCGGGTTGTTGAAGCGGCAATAGCGCCTGCCGGTGAGGCCGAATTCGCCCATCCAGTCGTAGCCCAGCGAAACGATTGCCCTCTCTATCGCGTCGAGCGAATGCGCGCTTTTCACCACCGGCAGCATGTCGACGATGGGTTTGGCCATGATGCCCGCAATGGAAGTCGAGCCGATGTGATGGACGTGAACGAGATGTTCGCCCGCCGCGCGTTCGAGGTTTGCGCGTTCTTGCGCGGCGCGCGCGAACCAGCGCGGATCGTGGGGAACGAGTTCGACGGCGAGGACTTCGGAAGCGGGCGGGGCGGCCATGCCCCGAACCTAAAACAAAAAGGCCCCGATTTGCATCGGGGCCTTTTCGCGTTTGGTTCGCCTGTTAGCGGCGGTCGCCCATCAGGCGCATCAGCATGATGAACAGGTTGATGAAGTCGAGGTAGAGCGACAACGCGCCCATGATCGCGCCGCGGCCGGCAAGCGTGCCGTCCATGTTCGGCGAGTACATCTCCTTGATCTTCTGCGTGTCGTAGGCGGTGAGGCCGGTGAAGATCAGCACGCCCGCGACCGAGATGATGAACTGCAGCATCGAGGACTGGAAGAACATGCCCACCAGCGACGCGATGATGATGCCGATCAGGCCCATGAACAGGAACGAGCCGAAACCGGTGAGGTCGCGTTTGGTGGTGTAGCCCCACAGGCTCATGCCGCCGAACATCGCAGCGGTGATGAAGAACACCTGCGCCACGCTTGCGCCCGTGTAGAGCAGCAGGAACGGTGCGAGCGATACGCCCATCAGCGCCGCGTAGCCCCAGAACGTGGTCTGTGCGGCTTGCACGCTCATCTTGTTGATGCGGAACGACAGGAAGAACACCAGACCCAGCGGCGCGAACAACGCCACCCAGCCCAGCATCGACAGCGTCATGCCGCCCTGCGGCGTGACCTGGAAGAACAGCGCGCGCACCGGCGCGACGTTGGCCACCAGCCACGCGCTGATGCCGGTCAGGACCAGACCGGAGAGCATGTAGTTGTAGACCCGGAGCATGTGCGCCCTGAGACCGGCGTCGTAGAGGTCCGCCGTCGTCGAGGGGGCGCGAAGCACCCGATTGTCGTAGTCAGCCATAATTCAAAAATCCTCCTTGCCGGCGCTTTGGCCGGTGACCCTTGTAATATCGGGTGCACAGCCCCGCATATCAAGGCCGCGATGAAGGCGTTGGTAAAGGGATTTTGTATGACGAATCAGCAAGATAAGTCTTGGCCTTACCCACCCCTCCCTCAAGGGTGGGGTGTAGAAAGCTACGGATTGCGAAGCTGGGTGGATGGCTTGGCGGCGAGCGCGACCCAGGAACCGACCAAACCCATGGCCAGTGTGACGGCGCAGCCCCCGACGATGGTGAGCAGGGCGGCTTGCGGATCGAACACGAAGGGGACTTGGAACACCTGTTTCGTCACGATGGACGCGGCGAAGGTGCCGGCGCCCAGTGCCAGGATGCCGGTGACGACGCCGAGCAATCCGTATTCCAGCGCATAAATGGCGGCGATGCGGCCGCGCGTCATGCCGAGAACCTTGAGCACGGTTGAATCGTAGAGGCGCGCGCGCTGGCTCGACGCGATGGCGCCTGCGAGAACCAATAGTCCCGCAAAGATCGTGAGCAGGCTGGCAGCGCGCACGCCGAGGCTCAGTTGCTGGAGAAGGCCGTTCACCTGCGCGATGGCGTCTTTCACGCGCACGGCGGAGACATTTGGGAACGCATCGGTGACGGCGCGATAGACGGCTTCTTCATCGCGTGGATCGACGCGGACGGTGGCGAGGAAGGAATGCGGGGCCTTGTCGATGATGCCGGGCGAGAGGATGAGCACGAAATTCTGCCGGCCGCTGGCGAAGTTGACGTTGCGCAGGTTCGCGATGCGGCCCGTGAGTTCGCGGCCCAGCACGTTGAGCGTGATGGTGTCGCCGATCTTCAGGTTCATGCCTTGCGCGAGCGCCGCGTCGAACGAGATCAGCGTGGGGCCGGAATAGTTGGCGGGCCACCATTGGCCTTGCGCGATGTCGGTGCCGGGCGGCGGCGTGGCGGCATAGGTGATGCCGCGGTCGCCGCTGATCGCCCATTTCGCGTCGCTGGCGACTTTGGCCTGGCGCGCGGGCGTGCCGTTCAGGGCGACGATCCGTCCACGGATCATTGGGGTGCGCCGGTAATCCTGCGCGGATTTGAAATGCGTGACGGCCTTGTCGAAGGCTTGCGCTTCGCCGGGCTGGATGTCGACGAAGAAGAAGCTGGGCGCTGTGCCGGGGAGTTCGTTCTGGACTTGTGCAGAGATGGTGCGGTCGAGAAGCGCCACCATGGCAAGCAGCGTAAGGCCGAGGCCCAGCGCGGTGACGACGCCGACCGTGTGTGCGCCGGGGCGTGTGAGATTGGCGAGCGCGAGACGCAAGCCGGCGGAGCGCGGGCGCGGCAACCAGCGCAACGAGAAACGCAACGCTTCGGCGACGAGGCGCAGGATGACGAGGCCTGTTGCGATTCCTGCGAGGAATTCGAGCGCGAAGATTGGGGCGGGCGCGAGGAGGAAGGCGAGGCCGACAATTGCCGCGCCTGCGATTGCGGCGGCGAGAAGATAAGGCCAGCGGCCGCGTGTGTTGGTGCGGGCGATGAGATCGCGGAAAAGATTTGCGGGTTGGATTTCTCTGGTGCGCGCGAGCGGCGGAATGCCGAAGGCGGCGGCGGAGAGCAATCCGAACAGCGCGGCGAGCGCGAGTTGTAGCGGGTAGATCTTGAAGTCGGCGGGTATCGGCAGTTTGTCGGCGAGGAATTGCGCGAACAGAAAGGGAAGGGCGGCACCTATCGCGAGACCGATGACGACGGCGAGTGCGGCAATCGCCATCACCTGCAGGAAGAAGGCGAGGAAGATCAATCCGCCGTCCGCGCCGAGCGATTTGAGGATCGCGATTTCGTTTCGCTTGCGGTCGAGGAAGGCGGAGATCGCCTGGCCCGCGCCGACGCCGCCCACCGCGAGCGCGGTGAGGCCGACGAGAGTGAGGAACATGGTGATCTGCGAGATGAAATTGCTGGTGCCGGGCGTGGCATTGGCGCGGTCGCGGATTTCCCATCCGGCGTCGGGGAACGCTTTCAACGCTTCGGCGCGGAATTGGGTGGGTGTGCGCGTGGGCGGCATCGCCACGCGGTAGGAATATTGGATCAGGCTTCCGAGCGTGACGAGGCCGGTGCGTTTCAATCCGGCGTCGGAGATCATCACATGCGGGCCGAGGCTGAAACCGCCGCTGATGCGATCGGGTTCGTTGGCGAGAACGGCGGTGACGCGGAAGTTCTGCGTGCCGATGCGCATCAATCCGCCGCGTGACAGATGCAGGCGGTCGAGAAGGGTTTGTTCGGCGACGGCGCCGCAGATGTCAGATTCGCATTTCAGTGCATCGGAAAGTTTAAGGTTCGGCGAGAGGCCGACGTTGCCGTAGAGTGGATAGAGGTTGTCGATGGCCTTGAGTTCGACGAGCTGGCGGTCGTC
>CAZTCU010000285.1:0-3856 GCA_964612235.1 uncultured Rhizobium sp. | reverse complement strand
ACCTTCAAATCCAAAACCCGCGCCGAATGGGAAGCGTTTCTGGAACCGATAGACCTCTGCTGGGCGCCCGTGCGTTCATTGAAAGACGGTTTCGAAGACGAAAACAGCGCCGCCCGCCAAATGCTGCTGCACGATGCGCAAGGCAACCCGCACATCGGTCCTGCGATCAAATTCGAAAACGATCCGGCCAAGCCGGATTTCGATTTGCCAGTGTATGGGACGTCAGAAATAACATGGCTCCCTCTCCCCCAGCGGGGGAGAGGGCCGGGGTGAGGGGGCGACTGCCACCACATACTCAACACCGAATTCGTTGCGCGATTTCCCCCTCACCCTAACCCTCTCCCCAAGGGGGAGAGGGAATTACACCCGTTGCGCCAAACAAGCCCAATCCCACGGCCGCTTGTTCTTCCGCGCCAGCGTCTCGCGCATCCCTTCCTTGGCCCACGGATAATAAATCTCCGCGATCCGTTTCACCGCGAAACCTTCATCGCTCATCAGCCGCTTTAACTCGCCCTTTGCGAAATGTTTCTGATAAGCCCCGTCGCGTTCCACCACGCCGTTGTCGTGCTCCAGCGGTACCTTGTTCTTCTTCCGCGACTGGTATTCCAGCTCCACCATCTCCTCGGACTCGATGGACGGCACCACGAGCAGCGCAAACCCGCCGCGCTTGGTCACGCCCGCCACGCTGCGCCATTGCGCCGCCCGCCGCGCGTTGGAATGCGAGGTGATGACATTCATGCACACGGTCAGGTCGGCCCGCCGCCCGATCACGCGCGAGGCCCGCTCGATCCCCATGGTGCGCCACGTCACGCCGCGCACCTCAGCGCAGCGCTTCTTCGCGCGCGCGATGGTGCGCGAAGCATATTCCACGCCTTCGATCCGCTCGAACTTTTCGCCATAACGCAGGATGAACGTCCCGATCCCGCAACCGAGATCGACCAGCGTCGCATCCTTCGGCAACCGCACCCGCGACACGAGACCGTGCAACTGGTTGTCGGTCTCTTCGCGCGTGATATCGCACACGTTCTTTTCGAACGTGTGGGCGTGCTTGTTCCATTCCTTGCGATTCATGGGACAACCTTACCCTCCCTCAAGGGGAGGGTAAAAGGAGTCAAACCGCGCGCTTGGCCTTATCTTTTTCGTTACTCCCGCGGATTTCGTTGCGGATGCGCTCCCAATCCGCATCGCCCAGCGCCGCCAGTTGCGCGAAGTTCCCGCCCGCCGCCAGATGCAGCGCACCGTCGATGGCGATGGTCTGTCCCGTGAGGTAATCGCATCCATCTGCCATCAGGAACACGGCAAGGTTCGCAAGCTCCGGCATCTCGCCATTGCGCCCCATCGGGATGGCATTGCGCGATTCCCCGCGATTGGCCGATTGCGGGCTCAGCCTGTCCCACGCGCCCTTGGTCGGGAATGGCCCCGGCGCAATCGCATTCAAACGAATGCCGTTCGGCCCCCATTCCGTCGCCAGCGATTTGGTCATGATATTCAAACGCGCTTTCGACATTGCCGACGGCACGGTGAACGGCCCGCCATTCCATACCCATGTCGTCAGAATCGAAATCACGCTCGCCTTGTTGCCGCCGTCGATCCAGCGTTTTCCGCAAGCAAGCGTCACATAGAAACTTCCGCGAAACACGATGTCCGCGATCGCATTGAACCCGCGCGGGCTCAAATCCTTCGTGCGCGAAATGAAATTCCCCGCCGCATTGTTCACCAACCCTGTCAATGCGCCGCCATCGGCCCAAATCTGCGCCACCATGTCGTCCACGGCTTCCGCCACGCGGATATCGCAGGCGATGCCTTTCACTTTCGATCCGGTCTGGTTCGAAATGCGTTTTGCGGTCTCATCCAGAACGCTCGCCCGCCGCCCGCAGATGTAAACGTCGGCGCCCAACTGGGCATAGGCCTCGCTCATCACCTCGCCCAGTCCGGTTCCACCGCCGGTCACGAGGATGCGTTTGCCCTTCAAAATCCCGCCCTTGAACATCAGATCCACGGCGTTTCTCCCGATATTGTTCCTGGCCATTAGAGCGGTTCCAGGAAAAGTGTGAAGCGGTTTTTCGTCCGGAACCGAGACCAACCAAAGAATCCACGGCGGCGCACCTCGCGAAAGAGGTTTTCGTTTTGTTCCTGCCCGGCTATCGTGGCCCCATGAACCTCCTGGCCAAGATCGACCATCCGCTGCCGCCCGTTTTCGCGGATTGGTTCGCGGCCAAGGGCTGGTCGCCGCGCCCACACCAGCTCGCGCTGATCGAACATGCGCAGGCGGGCGAAAGCGTGCTGCTGGTCGCGCCCACCGGCGGCGGCAAGACCTTGGCCGGGTTCCTACCCAGCCTCATCGAACTCGCAGGCGTCCATCCGCGCAGCCGCGCCCGCGCCGTCCACACGCTCTATGTCTCGCCGCTGAAGGCGCTGGCGGTGGACGTCGCCCGCAATCTCGAAACGCCCGCCGCCGAGATGGGTCTCAACATCCGCATCGAAACGCGCACGGGCGACACCTCCACCGCCCGCCGCCAGCGCCAGAAGCATCTACCCCCGGACATATTGCTGACGACGCCCGAACAGCTCTCGCTGCTTCTTTCCGCCAAAGACGCCCCCCGCTTTTTCGGCAAGCTGCGCGCCGTCGTGCTCGATGAATTGCACGCCCTCTACAATTCCAAACGCGGCGATCTTCTGGCACTCGCGCTCTCGCGCCTGCAAACACTCGCCCCGCAACACCGCCGCATCGGCCTGTCCGCCACCGTCAAAGACCCCGCGCCACTACAGCGATTTCTCGTTCCGCAAAATGGCGGCGACAAAAAATCCGCATTGGTGATGGGCCAGGGCGGCGCCAAACCCGAAATCGATATCCTCGCCTCCGATGCCTATGTCCCGTGGGCGGGCCATCTCGCACATCATTCGATGCCGGAGGTGATGGAGGCCATCCGCAAATCCGTCACCGCGCTCGTCTTCGTCAACACCCGCAGCCAGGCGGAACGCACCTTCCAGGAATTGTGGAAGCTCAACGAAGAAAACCTGCCCATCGCGCTGCACCACGGCTCGCTCGCGCCCGAACAGCGCCGCAAGGTCGAAGCCGCAATGACCAAGGGCGCCTTGCGCGCCGTCGTCTGCACCTCGACGCTCGATCTCGGCATCGATTGGGGCGCGGTCGACAAGGTCATCTGCATCGGCGCGCCGAAAGGTGCGGCCCGTCTCGTCCAACGCATCGGCCGCGCCAATCACCGGCTCGATGAACCATCGCAAGCCTTGCTCGTCCCCGCCAATCGGTTCGAGGTTCTCGAATGCGAAGCCGCCCGCGACGCCGTTCTGGCGGGCGAACTCGATGGCGACCGTCTCAAGCAGGGCGGCCTCGACGTGCTCACGCAGCACATACTCTGTGTCGCCGTTTCCGCGCCGTTCGATGCCGACGCGCTTTACAAGGAAGTGAAATCCGCATCCCCCTACGCCGATCTCAGCCGCAAGGATTTCGACGATGCGGTGGATTTCGTCGCCACCGGCGGTTACGCGCTCAAGACCTACGAACGCTATGCCCGCCTGCGCAAAACGCCCGAAGGCCTGTGGCGCATCGCAAGCCCGCGCGTGGCGCAACAATATCGCCTCAATGCGGGTGTTATCGTCGAAGACCCGATGCTGGAAGTGCGCCTGCAAGGCAAAGGCAAGCCCGTCGGCGCAGGCGGCCGCGTGCTCGGCAAGATGGAAGAATACTTCCTCGAAGGTCTGGCCCCCGGCGACACCTTCATCTTCTCGGGCCAGGTTCTGCGTTTCGAAGGCATCCGCGAAACCGCGGCCTATGTCACCCGCACCAACGATCCCGAAGCGCAGATCCCGTCCTACAACGGCGGCAAGTTCCCGC
>CAZTCU010000284.1:1359-3866 GCA_964612235.1 uncultured Rhizobium sp. | reverse complement strand
GAGTGGTCAGTCTCTTCGTTGAAGGAATATCCGTCGCGCTTCGTCCATTCGCCGGCCACACGCAGATCGAGCATATCCGTTGCGATCGGAATATTGAGCATGCCCTCGAGGCGACGGTTGTTGTAATTGCCGACATCGACGGAAGCTTGGGCTTCCCAATAGTCCGTGGGCTTAGCGGAAACGAGGTTGACGACGCCTGAGGTCGCATTGCGCCCGTAGAGGGTTCCTTGCGGACCGCGCAACACTTCTACCTGGCCAACGTCGAAGAATTCCTGCTCGAAGAAATGGTTGCGTAGGAAAGGAATGTCGTTGAACGACACAGCAACCGCCGGATCGGTCGTCACCGAGATCGCCTGTGTTCCGATGCCGCGGATCTGGATATTGTAGCCGGTGAAATTGGTCTTCGAGAAGGTGAGATTCGGAACCTGCTTCACAAGATCGGGGCCGCCAGATGTTTGCGTTGCCGTCAATTGCTCCTGGCTCATTGCGGTGATCGCGATGGGGATGCTTTGCACATCCGCGCCACCGAGCTTGGACGATGTAACGGTTACGGTTTCAACGGATGCTCGGCCAACCGGCGTGGCCTGCGCCAATTGCATTGGTGCATCGTCCACGATCTCGCTGGAGACCCCGCTGGGTACCAAACCAATGGCGCCTGGTGCGGTGTTGATGGATTTGAAACCCGTTCCGGACAGCAGATGCGAGAGCGCCGCCTCAGCGCCCATATCGCCCCGAACGCCGTGCGTGCGCACGCCCTTCACCGCTTCCGTTGCAACGAGGAGCTGCGTGCCCGTCTGGCGCGCATAGACGTCCAGCGCCGTCTTTAGATCGCCTGCAGGTATGTTGAATTGCTCGGCCGCTGCGGCGGTCGCCAATGTGGCGAGTGCGGTTCCGGCGATCAGTGTGTGTCTCAGGCTCTTGTGCATCTTTCCCCCTCATTTGCGGCTTTCGCCGCGCGATGCGAAAATCCGGTTAATGCGAAATGGCGATGTCTTGCCCGCGTTTCTCGACCTTGAGGCCGAGGACGCGGTGGGCGGTGTTGACGAAGGCGTCGATGTTGTCGGCGCGGAAGGTGCCGGCGATGCGGGTTTGCGCGGCTTTCTCGTCGGCGACGATCAGTTTGCGGGTGTTGTAACGGTTGAATTCGGCTGCCACGTCGGCGAGCGTGCGGTCGTTGAAGACGAGCACGCCGTTGCGCCAGCCGAGATCGGTTTCGAGCTGTTTGGCGGGCGTGCGGCTGCGCACCAGCTTCGTGTTGGTCGCGACGATCACGTCGCCTTCAGTGAGCACCGTGGGCTTGGTCTCGCCGTCTTTCGGTTCGAGTTGTACCCGGCCGTCTAGGACGGCGACCTTCATCCGGTCGATATCGCGGCGGATGACGAATTTGGTGCCGAGATCGGTGACGCGGCGATTGCCGACCGTCACGCTGAACGGGCGCGTGGCATCGTGCGTGACATCGAAATACGCCTCGCCCTTGTCGAGCCAGACTTCGCGCGAATGCGCGGTCTGCGCCACGCGCACCGCGGAATCGGTGTTCAGTTCGATCTTGGTGCCGTCGCCCAATGTGAGGATTTCGCGGCCTCCGACGGTGGTGGAATAGGTTTTCCAATCCGGCGTCGTCACATAGAGCGCGGCGGCGCCGCCGCACACCGCGACGAGCAGAATAGCGGCGGCGAATTTGAACACGGGGCGCGAAACGGCCGTTCGCGCCTGGCGGGAGCGGCGCAAAGACGGCTTGAACGCGGTGAGACGGTTGGTGTCTTTCCAGGCGGCTTCGAGGCGCCAGAAGGCGGCGCGATGGGCGGGAGATTGATTAAGCCATGTGTCGAATTCGGCCTGATCGGCTTGGTTCCATTCGTCGCGGTCGCGGCGCTCGATCCAGTGGGCGGCCTGGGTGCTGATCTCGGCGGTGTTGATCCCGGCACTCATGGTTTCGGCTCCGATGCGTCGCCGAAGAACAGGTCGGCAAGGGCTGCCACGCCCGTCGTGATGTGGGCGGCCACGGTTTTTTCGCTGATGCCCATGCGGCTTGCGATTTCCTTGCGCGACAGGCCTTCGATCCGGCGCAGCACGACGGCTTCGCGGCAGCGCGGCGGCAGGTCTTCGAGCGCGGCATAGAGACGGCGCAACGTGTCGCGCGCGATCACCGTGCGGTCGGGGCCGGGTATATCGGCAGCGGCACCGATGGCGTCGAGATCGGCCACGGAATCGATGGTCACCACGCGCTCGCGATGGACGCGGTTGATGAGAAGGTTGCGCGCGGTGGCAAAGACGAACGCCTTGGTGCGTTCGGGGATTTCGGTTTCGCCGGCAGCGAGCACCTGGGCGTAGACCTCCTGGCGGATGTCTTCCAGATCGGCCTTGTTGCGCCAGTTCTGGTGCAGGAAATGCATCAACATCGGCTCCAGCGGCAAAACCTCACGGACAAACCATTCCTTCGCCTTGGACGCAGTCATGGATGCATCCGCACGCGAAGGCGCGCCCGCCCGGCCTGTTTCAGGTGTTTC
>CAZTCU010000284.1:0-1259 GCA_964612235.1 uncultured Rhizobium sp. | reverse complement strand
TCGGGGTCAGTGTGCGACCACGCCTATAAGACAAGGAAGGGGGGCGGAGGTCTTAGCGGGGCGGGAGAGATTTTTTTTGCGCAACTTTGTTGCGGGTGGAAAAGCAAAAAGGCGGCGGATTGCTCCGCCGCCTTCCGACAGGCAATGGGGTTTCGCCTACCAGTTCTTCGTCAGTCTGATGCCGAACAGACGTGGATCGGTGACGAAGATGTTGGTCGTCAGCGCCGAGTCGTCGGAGTTGAGGAACGCGCCGGTGATGGCCGTGGTGTCGAGCACGTTCTTGACATAGGCCATCGCTTGCCAGCCGTCCTGATTGGTGAAGATCAAGGCGAAGTTGATGTTGCTGTAGCCGCGGATCTCGTCATACGGCCGGTCGTTGAAGACGCGGGCATAAGAGTCCGACTGGTGATAGAAGTCGCCGCGCAACGTGCCGGCCCAGGCTTCGCTGACCGGCATCGAATACTGCGCGCCGATCGACAGGGTGACGTGCGGCGCATTGGGAAGCTGGTTGCCGCTGATGTCCTTGTCGAAGCCGAGGCCATCGTGCGGCGCGGACGCGGGATCGAAGCCGGGATAGCCGGGCAGGTTGACCGGATCGGGATTGGGCACATACGGCGCAAGCGTGACCGGATCGACCGGCGTGTCGGCATAACCGCCGGGGATATACGCCACGCAGACGCCGTTGACCAATGGCCCGTGGCCCGCCAGCAGTTCGTTGACGACATAGGTCGGGAACACGCAGTTCGATGTTTGCGTGATGAACGGCTTGAGCACCATCCAGTCGGGGTGGCCCGCAGTGCGATCCATCAGGTCGATGGCTTTGCTGCCGCTGTTGAGGGTTGCATTCTCCAGACCGGTCGACAGGTTGAAACGCAGGCCGGGGATAGGTTCCCAAGTCGCTTCCAACTCGGCGCCCTTCACGGTGGCGTCGAAGTTCAAATTGACCGAGGTGCGGTCGACGATCTGCGAGATCTGATAGTTCTGGTATTTGTAAAGGAAGATGTCGCCGTTCAGCGTGAGTTCGCCGTCGAGCAGGCTGTTCTTCGTGCCGATTTCAAACGCATCGTTGAATTCGGGTTTGAAGGTGAGCGGATGCGTGGTGTTGCTGGGCGAACCGATAAGCTGGCCCGTGAAGCTTGCCACGGGAATGACGCCCGGCGGATTGGCGCCGCCGCCCTTGTAACCGTGGGCATAAGAGGCATAGACCATCGTCTGGTCGGTGAAATCGAGTTTCGGCGTCCAGTTGACGTTGAAGCGGC
>CAZTCU010000283.1:0-3881 GCA_964612235.1 uncultured Rhizobium sp. | reverse complement strand
ACCGGTGTCGCGCTTGCGCTCACCTTCCCGATCTGGATCACGGTCAACTATCTCGGCAACCCCGACAACGGCGTGATCCTCGCAAGCTATGTCGCCAGTTTCCTGATGGCCGGCGGCTATCTCGCCATCGGCGCGTGCATTTCGGCGGCGACCAGCAATCAGGTAATCGCCTTCGTGGTCAGCGTCGTGGTGTGTTTCCTGTTCACGGTTTCCGGCGCGCCCATCGTGATCGACTTCTTCCAGGCATGGGCGCCGCTCGTTCTGGTGAACGCCATATCGTCGTTCAGCTTCCTCACCCATTTCGCCTCGATCGCGGCGGGCGTCATCGACCTGCGCGATGTCGTCTATTTCCTGTCGCTGATCGCGCTGTTCCTGACGGCGAACGTCGTCATCATCGATCTCAAGAAGGCGGGATAGATGAGCACGATCTCCCGCCGCGCCTATGCCCTCGCCATCATCGTGCTGGCCGCGATCATCTTCGTCGCGCTCAACATCGCACTCGACGCCTCCGTCACCACCGCGCGCATCGACCTCACCGAAAACGGCGTCTTCACCCTCTCGAAGGGCACCAAGAGCACCATTGCCAAGCTGCAGGAACCGATCACGCTCAAATTCTTCTATTCGAAGAAGGTCGCGTCCGACTACGCGCAGATCCAGGCCTATGCGAACCGCGTGCGCGATCTCCTGCACAACTATGCCGCGATCTCCGGCGGCAAGATCATCCTTCAGGAAATCGATCCCGAACCCTTCACGCCCGCCGAAGACGAAGCGGTGTCCGACGGCCTCACCGGCGCGCCCACCGAAACCGGCGACATGGTCTATTTCGGCCTCGTCGGCACCAACACCATCGACGGCAAGGAAGCGATCCCGTTCTTCTCGCAGGATCGCGAAGCCTATCTCGAATACGATCTCACCTCGCTGATCTATCGGCTCTCGACGCCGAAGAAACCAGCGCTGGGCGTCATCACCGGCCTGCCCCTCGATGTCGGTTCCGGCGGCGTGATGGCCGCGATGCAGGGCCGCGCGCAGCCCTACATCGTCTACGAACAGCTTCGCCAAACCTACGACACGCGCATGCTGCCCGCCGACTTCGACCGCATCCCGGCCGATATCGACGTGCTGATGATCGCTCATCCCACGT
Source organism: uncultured Rhizobium sp. (assembly GCA_964612235.1). Classification (GTDB taxonomy): domain Bacteria; phylum Pseudomonadota; class Alphaproteobacteria; order Micropepsales; family Micropepsaceae; genus Rhizomicrobium. The sequence goes on along the minus strand of CAZTCU010000283.1, from coordinate 2,740 downwards.
CGCTCAACGACACGCAGCTCTACGCCATCGACCAGTTCGTATTGCACGGCGGGCGCGTCCTGGCACTTGTCGATCCCAATTCCGAAATGGCGGCCCCCGGCGGTTTCGATCCGCAATCGGGCGCCTCGCCCGTTTCCAGCCTGCCGAAACTGTTCAAGGCCTGGGGCATCGCGTTCGATCCCAACAAGGTGATCGTCGACCGCGCGCTCGCGCAACATGTTCAGGTCTCCGCCGATCCGCGCAATCCCGTCGCCGCCTATCCGCTCTGGCTGCATCTGACGCCCGACAATTTCGACCATCACGACCCGCTCACCGCGAACCTTCAGGCGGTCAATCTCGCAAGCGTCGGCGCACTGACGCCGCTCAAAGGTGCGACGACGAAATTCACGCCGCTGATCCAATCCTCCGACCTCGCCATGCCCATCGACGGCGAGGAAGCGCGCAGCAAGATCCAGCCCCAGCAATTGATGGCCTCGATCCGCGCCACCGGCGAACACTATGTCATCGCCGCGCGCGTCTCCGGCCCGGTGAAGACCGCATTCCCCAACGGCCCGCCGCCGCCCGCCGCAAACGCCTCGCCCCTGCCCGCGCAAACCAAGGCAAGCAAGGCCGACGCCAACATCATCGTCGTCGCCGACACCGACATCCTCGACGACCGTTTCTGGGTCCGCGTGCAGGATCTCTACGGCAAGCGTCTCGCCTCCACCTTCGCCGACAACGGCGCTTTCATCCTGAACGCCGTCGAGAACCTGATGGGGTCCGACGATCTCATCTCGCTGCGCACCCGCGCCACCAACGACCGCCCCTTCACCGTCGTGCAGAAACTGCAGGCCGACGCGCAGGCGCAATTCCAGTCCGAAGCCGACGCGCTGAAACAGAAGATGACCGACACGCAGGATCGCCTGCGCGCGCTCCAGCAAGGCACGACCGGCACGAACAGCCAAACGCAAACCGTCACCGTCGCCCAGCAATCCGAGATCGAACGCTTCAAGCGCGAACTCCTCGACACCCGCACGCAACTGCGCGAGGTGCAGCACAACCTCCGCAAGGAAGTCGATCGCCTGGGTAGCTTCCTTGCCTTCGTGAACATCGCGCTGGTGCCGCTGCTGGTCGCCGCCTTCGCCATCGTGCTGGCATTCCTGCGCCGCCGCCGCCGCGCGCGCGCCTTGAGCCTGTGAGGCGCGAAATGGACCAACGCCGCCGCAACCTCCTGATCCTCACCGCCACGGCAATCGTGCTCGCGCTGCTGGCCGCGCTGGCGCTCTATCGTCAGGAAAAAGCCGCGGCCCCTGCCCCCGCGCCGGAAACCTTCTTCCCCGGCCTCGCCCATCACGTCCGCGACGTGGCGAAAATCCACATCGCTTCGCAAAAATACGGCGCCTTCGATGCGGTGTTCGTGCCCGAAAAAGGCTGGGTGCTGCCAGAACGCGGCAATTATCCCGCCTCGTTCGAACAGGTGAACAAGACGATCAACGCCATGGCGACGCTGCAAACCGTCGAACCGCGCACCGCGCGCGTCGATTGGCTGCGCTATCTCGATCTCGATCCGCCATCGAGTGGCGGCAAGGGCGTGCTGATCACGCTGTCCGACGAAAAAGGAAACGCGCTCGCCTCCCTAATCGCCGGCAAAGCGCAGGACATCGGCGACGCAAGCGGCCTCTCCGGCATCTTCGTGCGCAAACCGGATTCGACGCAAAGCTGGCTCGCACGCGGCGTCCTGCAACCGGCGAGCGATCCGTCCGAATGGATGGACCGCACGGTGATGGACGTCGACCGCGCCCGCATCCAGCAGGTCGATGTCTTTCCTGCGAACGGCCCCTCCTATTCGGTGCGCCGCGACAAACCCAGCGATCCCGATTTCCGCCTGACGCCGCTGCCCAAGGGCCGCGAACTTTTGAACAGCCAATCGCCCGACGGCGTGGCCGTGGCCATCGTCGGCTTCACCTTCGACGACATCAAACCGGCACAGGATTTCGATTTCTCCGATGCCTCGCGCGTCGTCACCCGCACCTTCGACGGCCTCACGGTGACCGCAAAGATCATCCTGAAGGGCGCGGACCATTGGGTGCGGATCGAGGCTGCCGGTGCACCGAACAAGCCCAAAGCCCGCGACGAGGCCCGCGCCATAGATGCGCGCACCGACGGATGGGCCTATAAGTTGCCGGCCTACAAGGGCCAGCAATTCATGACCACGCTCGACAGCCTGTTGAAACCGGTCGGCGGCAAGGCGAAAACCACGCCGTGAACGCCGAGACATCGCCTCCCATCGGCGCCGACACGGCGCCCACATTTCTGCGTGACCTCTGGTACATGGCCGCGCTCGCAGACACGCTGGCGCCCGGCCAGATGCGCCGAGAGATTCTTTTGGGCGAACCGGTCGTCATCGGGAGGATGCGCGACGGCAAAGTCTTCGCATTGCGCGACATCTGCCCCCATCGCGGCGTGCCGCTGTCGGCGGGCCGCGTGATGGACGAAAACACCGTCGAATGTCCCTATCACGGCTGGCGTTTCCGCGCCGACGGCGTTTGTTCGCTAATCCCCTCGCTGGTCGAAGCGGACGACATGGATGCAAGCCGCATCAAGGTCCGCAGCTTTCCCGTGCGCGAACAGGATGGCCTTATCTGGGTCTTCATGCCCGCCCCCGGCCACGAAGCGAACGCGCCGCAAATCGAACCGCCAAAAGTCGGCGTGCCGAACGCCAAACCCCGCTGGATCGAAAGCCAGACCTTTCGCTGCCACA
>CAZTCU010000282.1:0-3927 GCA_964612235.1 uncultured Rhizobium sp. | reverse complement strand
TTCAGCCAGTCCAGTCGTGCATCGCGGCTCATGCGGCCCTCGCGGGGATGCCGAGAAGGCAGCAGGCGGCAAATGTAAGATCCGCCTGGTTCAGCGTGTAGAAATGGAACTGGTCGAAGCCGCGCGCGCGCAACTGCTCCACCTGATCGGCCAGCACGGTCGCCGCGATGATCTTGCGCGCATCGGGATCGGTATCGAGGCCGTCATAAAGTCCGGTGAGCCATTCGGGAATGCTTGCGCCTGCTTTCGCGGCCATGCGGGAGATACCTTTTATGTTTGTTGTTGGAATGAGACCGGGAGCGATAGGAACGTTGATTCCCGCTTTTGCAGCCGCATCGCGGAAACGCGCGATACTGTCGTGATCGAAACCGAACTGGGTCAGCGCGCGGCTTGCCCCCGCATCGACCTTGCGTTTCAGCAATGCGATGTCGTGTTCCAGCGAAGCGGAATCGGGATGGCGTTCGGGATAGGCCGACACGCTGATCTCGAACGGGCCGATCTTGCGGATGCCCTCGATCAGATCGGGCGTCGAGGCATAGCCCGTGGGATGGGCCTGATAAGGACCATCCATGTTCGGCATGTCGCCGCGCAGCGCGACGATATGGCGAACGCCCGCATCCCAATAATTCTGCACGATCTCGTCGATCTCGCGGCGCGGATGCGCCACGCAGGTCAGATGCGCCGCCGGTTTCAGCTTCGTTTCTTCCACGATGCGTTTGACGGTGGCATGCGTGCGGTCGCGCGTGGAGCCGCCCGCGCCATAGGTTACCGAAACGAATTCCGGCCCCAACGGTTCGAGGCGTCGGATGGCGCGCCACAACTGTTCTTCGGCTTCCGGCGTCTTGGGCGGCGAGAATTCGAAAGAGACTTTCGGCGGATGGCCGTTGGTCGCGAGATCCTTGAGACTCATGCGGCCTCTCTTGCGCGCGCGGATGCGGATTGCGCGAGCCAGATCTTCACGGTCAGCTTGCCGCCGGTCTTGGGCGCAATCGCTTCGCTCGCCTGCGGCTTCAGATGCGCGGCCTCGAACCAGCCTTCGACTTCCTTGTCGGAAAAGCCGAGGCGGCGATGCGCATAATCGCTGCGCAGGAATTCCAGTTCGTGCGGCGCGAAATCGGCGATCAGAACGCGCCCGCCGGGTTTGAGCACGCGCGCGGCCTCGATGACCGCGGCCTGGGGATCGTCAAGGAAATGCAGAACCTGGTGAAAAAGCACGACGTCGAAACCCTGCAAGGATGTGCCGTTGGAAAATGGCAGGCGATAGGCATCGGCCAGCCGCACCTGCATGTGGGAGAATTTCGCGACGCGCTCGCGCGCGATTGCCAGCATCTCCGGGCTCATGTCCACGCCGACGGCATGTTTCACATGCGAGGCCAGCAGTTCGAGCATCTGTCCCGTGCCGGTGCCCGCATCGAGAAGATTGCCGATGGGCGCGTCGGCGACGAGCCGCACGATGGCCGAATCCACTTCGGTATCGGGCGCATGCAGCGCGCGGATGTGTTCCCATTCCGCGGCGTTGGCCTTGAAGAATTCCGCGGCCTTTGCGGCGCGCGCCTCGCGCACGGCGGCCAGATGTTTGAAGTCGGTCGCCAGCACCGAAGACGATTGAGCGGTCAATTCCGCGATGACGCCGGTCAGCCTGGCCGGGTCGCCATGGTCGGAGGCGCGGTAGAAGACCCAGCTTCCTTCCTTGAACCGGTCGATCATCCCCGCTTCGGAAAGCAGCTTCAGATGCCGGGAGACCCTGGGCTGGCTCTGGCCCACGATCTCGGTCAGCTCGCTGACCGTCAGTTCGGCCTCGCGCAGCAAAAGCAGCAGGCGCAACCGTGTGGGGTCGCCCGCCGCGCGCAACATTGTTACAATATCGTCCACCTGAGCCGCTCCGGCCTGACAAATCATATAAACATATCTTTATATGAGTATACAAGCCGTAAGTTGGCGAGACCTTTTAAGCACAGGAATGCAGGAATTCCGCTTTTGTGGTAGGCAAATTTCTGGGGGTCAGTGAACGATTCCGCGGGAAACGTGTAATCTTTTAGCTGTCTTCTCCCTATATAAAGAAGGCCCGCTGGCGCGCAGACCGGTGGTTGAAACTTGGGTGTCACATGAAGGCGTTGAGGGGTCTCAAAGTTCTTTCGTTGGGCGTCTCGCTGGGGCTGTTTCTGACAGCCTGCTCGACCACGGGCGGAAACCCGCAGGCGAACGATCCTTATGAGCAGACGAACCGGCAGGTCTTCGATCTCGACATTCGTCTCGACCGGCACATCCTGCTGCCGACCGCGCAAGCCTATAACGACGTGGTTCCCGAATTCGCGCGCGACGGCGTTCACAATTTCCTGCTCAACCTGAATTCGCCGGTGATCTTCGCCAACGACGTGCTGCAGGGCGAAGCCGGGCGCGGCGGCCAAACGCTGGCGCGCTTCGTACTCAATTCCACCATCGGCATCGGCGGGTTGATCGACATCGCGGGCAAGATAGGCATTCCCTATCACGACGAAGATTTCGGCCAGACGCTGGGCGTCTGGGGCGCCGAAGAAGGCCCCTATCTGGTGCTGCCCTTCTTCGGCCCCAGCAATCCGCGCGATCTCACCGGTAATGTGGTCGACATCGCGTTCGATCCCAACACCTATATTTCCTACAATTACAAATTCTACTGGTCGCTCGGCCGCGGCGTGATCTCAGTGATCGACTTGCGCGCACGGAACGCAACCACGCTCGCGGGCATTGAACGTGGGTCGGTGGATTATTATGCGTCGGTGCGCAGCCTTTACCGGCAGAACCGCGCCAACGAAATCGCCAACGGCAAGCAGGATGTAAACAACCTGCCCGATTTCTGACGTTCGACGGCTTTCCGGGTTCCACGGAATTCGTCTAGTCTCGCCTTGAACTTGCCACATGAGGCCGGAAGCATCCCGGTCAGAGGAAAAACGCGGGAAACGAAAACATGACCAATCTGTCATCGCCGGCCACCCGACATGTGAAACAAGCCACGCCTGCACGCCGCATCGTGCTGATGATGGCGTTGCTGCTGGCATTGCCCTTCGCGTTCGCGGCGCAGCCCGCGCGCGCGGCCTCTCCCGCCGAAACGTTCATCGACCAGAATGTGCAGAAGGGCCTGTCCATTCTCGCCGACAAGAGTCTTTCCGATCAGGCGCGGCGCGACAAGTTCCGCACCTTCCTTCTCGGCCTCACCGATCTCAAGCGCATCGCGCTGTTCACGCTGGGCCCCGCCAAGCGCACGGCTTCGGAAACCGAAAAGGCTGCATTCGTGGACGCCTTCCGCGATTTCGCGGTTTCGATCTATGAAACGCGCCTGACATCCTATTCCGGCCAGACGCTGAAGGTGACGGGTTCGCAATCCACCAGCCGCGGCGACACCATCGTGAACACCACGCTTGTCGATCCCCACGCTTCCACCAACCAGCCGTTGCCGGTTGCGTTTCGCGTGTCGAACAGCGACGGCAAGATGGTGGTGATCGACGTCAACGTGCTGGGCGTGTGGCTCGCCATCGAGGAGCGCGACCAGTTCTCGTCATTCCTGGGCGATCACGGCAACAGCGTGCCCGCCCTCGTCGCGCACCTGAAAGAGCTGACGGCCCAGATGCGTGCCGGCGGCCCGCTACCGGGACAGCAGCAACAGTAACGATTGCAACCGTCCACCTTCCTTACCTCTCCCTGCGCGGGGAGGTAAGTGGGAATTACGCCCGCGCGAACCGCTTGTATTTCAGCTTGTGCGGCTGATCCGCATCTATCCCCAACCGCCGCTTCTTGTCGGCTTCGTAGTCCTGATAATTGCCTTCGAACCATTCCACATGGCTGTCGCCTTCGAAGGCGAGCATGTGGGTGGCGATACGGTCGAGGAACCAGCGGTCATGGCTGATGATCATGGCGCAGCCCGCGAATTCTTCGAGCGCCATTTCGAGCGCA
>CAZTCU010000281.1:0-3929 GCA_964612235.1 uncultured Rhizobium sp. | reverse complement strand
TCGGTCACGACAGACCCGGCTGTTGCCGTTTCATTCAACGACACGCCGTTCCTGCGCAATCACTTTTTCGAGCAGGAATTCTTCGACGTTTCGCAGGTCGAAGTGCTGCGTGGCCCACAAGGTACGCTCTACGGCCGCAACGCGACGTCGGGCGTCGTCAATGTGATCTCCGCGCTCCCGACCGATCATTGGGAAGCCCAAGCCTCCGTCGACGTCGGCAACTACAACAACCGCCGCCTCGAAGGCATGATCAACGTCCCCGTCATGGACGACAAGATCGGTCTGCGCGTCGCAGGCGAGTGGACAAAGCGCGACGGCTATTCCTTCAATGAGGAGACAGGGAATTCGACGGATGGCCGCAATTTATGGTCGTCACGCGTGTCGTTGCTGGTCCATCCCATCTCCAACCTGACGGCAACGGCAATCTGGGAGCACTTCGACGAAGATGACGCGCGCCTTCGCAGCGGCAAGCAGCTTTGCGCCCGCGATGAATCGCCCACGGTCGTCGATGGGCCGGCCGGTCCGCAAATCCCGGATTACAATCCACAGAGCGGGGGAAATTTCGGCGGCGTGTGGTTGCAGCAGGGATGTCATGCGGCGTCGCTCTATTCACCGGAATCGTTCGGCACGCCGAATGCGGCCTCCATTCCCTTCATTGCCGCTCTGCAACTGCTGAGCCCGTACATGGCGCCGGGATTGAATCCCTATGCCGGCATAACGCAATCGACTGATTTGCGCGTCATCAACTCTCTGATTGATCCGAAGTATCGCGCGAAGAACGACACCTACGAACTCAATATCGACTTTCACGTAACGCCCGCGCTGACGCTCACATCGCAGACGGCTTACAACACAGACAACCTCTATTCGACGGAAGATTTCAACCGCTACAACACGAGCACCGGCATATTCACCGATCCGGGCGGCTTTACGCTGATCGGCAAGGACGGAGAATACTGCGATCCGCAGCTCGGCTGTTCCAGCAGGCTCGTCGCCCAGGACATCTCCAACGAGACCGCTCATCAATTCTATCAGGAAGTGCGGCTGGCCTCGTCATTCGAAGGCAAGCTGAACTTCGTGGGCGGCGGGAACTATATGAAGTATCGCACGCTCGAGAACTACATGATCTTTTCCAACGCCATCAGCTTGGCGACGGAAACCTTCAACGGGTACTTCGGCGGCTCGCCCGGCATTCCCGATACCGACCACGTACCTTTCGATGCCGACCGTGCGAATTCCTGCCCGGTAACGACGCCCCCAAGTCTCGATCCCGCGGCGATCGGCGCCGCCACGTTTCTTGGCCTGGGATGCGCCTATATCGATCCCAATCCGCTGGATAGCATCGACGGCCAGGGCCACAATTATTTCCGCAGCCAGAACCCCTACAAGCTGACGTCATGGGCTTTGTTCGGAGAGGTCTATTACAACATCACCGACGACATAAAACTGACCGGCGGTCTTCGTTACACCGACGACAACAAGCATTTCGATGTCATTCCGAGCTGGTCGTTGATAGCCTATAAGGGCTACCCCATCACCAACGTCATCAACCAGGAATGGCGGGAGTTCACAGGCCGCGCCAACGTCACCTGGACGCCGAAACTCGATTTCACCGACCAGTCTCTTTTCTATGCGTCGTATGCGCGTGGTTACAAAGGCGGCGGCGCCAATCCGCCCGGCGTCATCCCCATCATCTCCGAGTTTCCCGTCACCCGCGGAGCGGACTACATAACCTCTCCCAGCAATCAGACCCATCCGTCCACTTTCGAGCCCGAGTTCAACAACGCTTTCGAACTCGGCACCAAAAACATGCTGCTTGACGGCGCCATGACGGTGAACGGCGACGTGTTCCTCTACAAGTACAAGAACTATCAGATCTCGCAGATCATCGACCGCACCGCGGTGAACATGAATGTGAACGCCACGGTTAAAGGAGCAGAACTCGAAACAAGCTGGTCCCCGCTTCCCGGTCTCAAATTCGGTTTGAACACCGGTTACGAAGACGCGAGGATCGATAGCGGTCAGTCGGCAATCGACATCATGGACCGCACGGCCGGCCATACCGACTGGATGGTCGTCAAGCCGTTCATCACCCAGACGTCGAATTGCATTCTGCCGACCGTCGTCGTGAATGAAATCCTGGCGGCCCCGTTCACCTCGCTCGCATACACATGCGTGGACGCCTATTCCTATCACATCGACCCGGTAACGGCCCTGCCTTACCACGCAGACCCCGGCGTCGACTCGAACGGGCGTCCGTTGCCGGGCTATGCCGGCTTCGATCCGGATGCCGCGCCAAACCACGGCGAAGGTTTCTCCAAGGATCTGTCCGGCAACATGTTGCCTAGCGCACCGCACTTCACATTGTCGCTGACAGGTGATTTCTCGATGCCGGTATCTGCCGATTGGGCGGGAACGCTGCACGGCGATTTCTACTGGCAGTCGGACTCTTTCGCCCGTGTCTTCAACGACCGGCCGTATGACGAAATCCGCGGCTATACCAACATCAACCTGGCCTTGATCTTCACCAATCAGGACGGCTGGCAGGCCATGGCTTATGTGAAGAACGTGCTGGATACCACGGCCATTACGGGCGCGTTCCTGAACTCCGACGACACCGCGCTGGCGACCAACATCTTCGTCACCGACCCGCGCCTCTTCGGCATCCGCATCACCAAGAACTGGTAACTCCAACCACATTCGGCCACGGGGGCGGCGAGGGCAACCTCGCCGCCCTTTTTCTTTGCGGCCCCCGCGCAACAAGATTGCGTCACCGCACGCGATGTCCCGTTTTCCACCGGCGTTCGTCTATTCCGATGTGGTCCCAGGGTTCATTCCGCAGGAAGCTCGGGGAATGGGAAAGATGCCGGACAACGGTCGTGACGACGCCAACAGGCGCCCGCAAGGAGCGTCCGCTGCCATGCGCGACCTGAAGGACTGGTTCATTCGCGAAGTGTTGCCGCTGGAGTCCGCGCTGATGCAGTTTCTCCGCCAGAATTGGCGCGACAAGGCCGACATCGCCGACCTGCGGCAGGATGTCTATGTCCGCGTCTTCGAGGCGGCGCAGAAGCAGATTCCCGACACCGCCAAACCCTTCGTGCTCACCACCGCCCGCAATCTGCTGATCGATCGCGTCCGCCGCGAGCGCGTGATCCCCATCGAAACCGTGGCCGATCTCGAAACGCTCGGCACCGCCTCCAACGAAATCGGCATCGACCGCGCCCTGATCGCGCGCGACGCGCTGGCCAAATTGCAGGCGGCGCTGGACAAGCTGCCGCCGCATTGCCGCGAAGCCATCCTGCTGCGCAAGGTGGAGGGGCTTTCGCGCGGCGAAATCGCGCAGCGCATGGGCGTCACCGAACGCACCGTCAACCGCCACATCGCCGAAGGCATGCGCGCGCTCGCCGACATGCTCTACAGCGAAGCCGCCGATCTGCGGAGGAAGTCATGATCGACTCCCAAACCGCAACGACGGTCGAAGAACAGGCCGCCGATTGGCTCGAACGCATGGATCGCGGCGACTGGAGCGAGGCCGATCAATCCCAACTCGACGCCTGGCTCGCAGAAGCTCCCGCGCACACGGTTGCGTTGTGGCGTCTCGACGGCGCCTGGAGTTTTGCCGATCGCCTCGCCGCATTGCGCCGTCCCAGCCTGCACGAAACGCTCATGGCGCGCGGCCGCCGCGTGTTGCCCGTCATCGCAAAAGCCGCCGCCGGTATCGTGCTGATCGCGGTCGCCGGTGCCGCCACGATGTATCTGGTGCCGAAGCCCGCGGAAAAAACCTTCGCCACCGAAGTCGGCGGCCGCAAGACGCTGGAACTGCCCGATGGTTCGCGCATCGAACTCAACACCGGCACGGTGCTTCGCCTCGCCAATGACGGCGCACAGCGCAAGGTATGGCTGGACAAGGGCGAAGCCTTCTTCGACAT
>CAZTCU010000280.1:0-3932 GCA_964612235.1 uncultured Rhizobium sp. | reverse complement strand
ATGAAGCCGACTATTTGCCCTCCGGGCGGGAACGCGTGAAAGAAACAAGTGTTCCAAATGGGTTACCGGGTCAGCGTGTCTCCACGGACATGCTTGGACGTATCAGTGCCGGGAACAATCCAACATATTTCGAGTGCGCCAGCCTTTTAAAGTGTGAGTGCCGCCTTCAGCCCCAAAACCACAATATCGTTCGGCGCCGCCGCACCGCCCGGATCGGCAATGTATTGCAGGTTGGGAGTTAGTTCGGCGCCTTTGCCGACCTGCGCGCGATAATCGAGTTCGGTGACGTATTCTGTGTGCTGAACGGGTTCGAACGGTAGCGCCGCCACATCGTGAAGCGCCTCGCCGCGTGCAACGCGATCATTGACGTGCGTGGCCCCAAAGGCGAGCGCGATTTCATCGTCCGCCCGGCTCGGAATTGCGCCTTTGTATACGGCGCCAATGGCGAATTGCCGGTCGAGCATCGACGTGCGCGTGTCGGCCCGCGTGAAGTTGGCGAACAGTGTAAGTCCCTTTCCATTGGTTCCCGGCGGCGCATCATCCGGCGGCGCGTCGCCTGTCAGCTGCTGTTTCAGCGACAGGTAGAATCCCGAGCGGCCATAGTCCTGTCGTGCGAGCAGTCCCGTCACCTGAAGTGGATTGCCGTTGACGTCGTTGAAAACGTCCGGCGCGCGCATCGTGGCAATCCAGCCGCCAATCTTGTATTCCCCCGGAAGGCCCGAAAGCAGCTTCGGCTTCCATCCAAGTTCGAATGGAATCAGCGCGCCCTTGCCGTCGGAGAAATCGAACGAGAAGCCGTGCGCGAGATTGTCCGGGTTGATCTGATAGGCGCCGGCTTCCAGGTAAACGGTATCGCTCACATTCGCCTTGAGGCGCCCACCCCATTGGCTGACGGGCGAGTTGTACCAATAGTCGCCCACGATATTGCCCGGCACCGAGCCGCAGAAGCCGAGATTTTCGAAATTGCAGGAGAACGCATCGAAATCGGCACCAGCATTGAGCCGACCGAACTCCACATTCAGCTTCTTATCGAAGATATCCTGACTGAAAGAAAGCATCGTTAGGCGCCAGATGTCGCCGCGCCCCCAAATCTCCTGCACCTGCATAAGCGTATCGAGGCCCGCTACATCGACGAGGTTGGCGCCGAAGCGCTTCGTGATCTTGGCTTCCACCGAGCCGCCGTCATCGCCGACGAGTTTGCCGAGGTCGGCAAGAGCAACGAAATCCAGTTCGCCGGCGCCTGCCGCAGAATTGTTGTCGCCCCCAGATGGGTTATAAGCGCCTTCGAAGATGCCCTTGACTTGGAATTGAAGCCCCTCGTTGGTCAAATCGGTGCGTGCGCCGTTCCAATCCCCGGTCAAGCCGGGTTGCAGGGCCGCATCATTGGCGGAGGCAGAAGTCGTAAAGAGAAGCGCTGTCAATATTCCAGCGGACATTGCTGCCGCCAATTGCACGAAAGTTGCTCTTGATGCTTTCATGGCAGCGCGAATGCGACCACTTGATCGCTGATCTTCGGCGTGAGCAGCGGGTTGCCGCCCGCGCTGAACACGACATATTGCTTGCCTTTGTAGGTGTAGGTTGCCGGTATGGCCACGGATGGTGCATCCACTTGCGCCTTCCACAACACGTTTCCGGTCTTGAGATCGACGGCGCGCACGCGGGAATCCATCGATCCACCGATGAATATGAGGCCGCTTTTGGTGATGATCGGCGCGCCGATGGTGACCGAGCCCCATGCTTTCGGCATATAGAAGCCCCAGAATTGGACCTCGCCAAAAGGCTTCTTCCAAATCAGATCGCCTGTTTTCAGATTGTAGGCGGAGATCGCACCATAGGGCGGTGCCCAACACGCCATACCCAACCAATTGAAAAAGTTATGCACGTACACGCCATAGGGTGTACCCGTCTGCGGGTAGTAATCCTTCGTTTCCTCCGTGCTTTTGCCGTTGGTTTTCGCTTCGTAGTCCTTGCGCGTCAGAAGCTGATAGATCTGGGCCGTGTAAGAATTGTTCACGACATATATCTGCTGAACAGGATCGACCGCGCCACCGCCCCATTCCACACCGCCTACCGTCGGAGGATATTCCAGGCTGCCTTGCAGGCTTGGCGGCGTAAAGCGGCCATCATAGCGCAACTGCTTGAGCTTTCGGCTGCATTCGCCCCCGCTCAGGACGTCTGCGATCCATGATACGCCCGTCCACTTGTCGGGCACGGTCGGCTGGGGATGCGCCACATAAGGCTCGGTCGGTGCGCTTTGCTCGCCTGGCACATCGGATTTCGGAACCGGCACTTCGGTGATCGGATAGATTGGCGCGCCGGTTTTTCGGTTAAGTACGAACAGGAAACCCTGTTTTGTCGATTCCACAAGCGCGGGAATCTTCTGGCCGTTCTTGTCGATGTCGATCAGCACCGGCGCGGAATCGGTGTCGTAATCCCAGATGTCGTGATGCACGAGCTGGCGGCTCCAAATCACTTTGCCGGTGTCGGAATTGAGCGCGGTGATCGAGGTGGCGTAGGGAAGCGCTTCCTTGCGATTGCCACCCCAATAGTTCGGACTGGGCGAACTGACCGGCAGATAGACGATGCCGGTCTTCGGATCGACCGACATGCTCGCCCACACATTCGCTGTGCCGGAATTTGCCACCGCCTCCGGCGGCAGCACGTTGAAGGTCCATTTCAGCGCGCCGGTTTGCGCATCGACGCCGAACACGTTGCCGGCCGGCGCGTGGCGGCCTATCGCCCAATCCTTGCCACCCCAGCCGATGATCAGCGTGTTCTTGTAAACGGTGGGCGGCTGAAGAATGGACAATGGCCAAGTACCCTTCGCCGTGTTCCATTGATCGATATCGAGCACACCGTTCTTGCCGAATCCCGTGCAGGCTTTGCCCGTATCGGCATCGATGGCGTAAAGTTGCGCCGTCATCGTTCCGACGTAGACGATCTTCTGGCACGGCTGCGCCGGTGCGGGCTTGGCCGACTGCCAGTAGGCTACGCCGCGCGATTTCATGCCGGGCTGCGTCAGCGGTTTCAGCGTGGCGTGCGGGTCGAATAGCCACTTCGTCTTGCCGGTGTCGGGTGCCAGCGCGTAGACGCGATAAAATGGCGTGCTGATATAGACCGTGTTGTTGACGAATATTGGCGTGGCTTCGAAATAGCTTTCGGGGATTTTGCCCTTGCCTTTGGAAAAATCGCCGGTGTGGACTTGCCAGGCGACTTTAAGGTTTTTCACATTTTGAGGCGTGATCTGCGTGGCGGTGGAATATTTCTGCGCCATTAGATCGCCGTTGAACGTGGGCCAGGTCTGGTCCTGCGCCGAGGCTTGCGAAAGCCCCAACATCGCCACTGCGACGAAGCCAAGAAGAACTGCTTTGAGCATTGGTTTCTCCCTTCAGCTTCCGGAGGTACGCGAGGAAGCGGACGCAAGATGGAAAATCCATCCGATGAGGGCGATCACCATGAATGCAAGCAGGATATAGGTTTCGAGAAAGTAGGCGGCGACGCCTGTGCCAACGATATCGAGGATGATGAGCACTTCGAGCAGGACGACGAACCAATGCGGCATCTCAGCCAGCGCGAGCAGAAGCGAGGCAACGAGCAGCAACGCCGTCGCAACGACCACGAGAACCGCGCCCCAGGAATGAGCGACGGCGCCATGCGGCGTGAGGTAGGCGATGAGCGAAAGAACAAGGCCGATGCCGGCGGGAATGGCGATCAGCCAGATGCGGGAGTCCGGCTTTGCCGTTTCCGCGAGCGCGTTAGCCGACATTTCTCCCTCTCAGTTCGCGCTTCTCAGGGCCTCGCAGACGATTTACTCCGCTTTGGCCGAGACGCCGGATCGCAGCAAATTGCATACCCACATGAGACCAATGCAGATGAGCAATTGGAGTTCCGCCGGATGCGGCATTAATATCTCGTAATACGACATATCATAT
>CAZTCU010000279.1:0-3950 GCA_964612235.1 uncultured Rhizobium sp. | reverse complement strand
TGGTCGAACAGGTAATGCACATGCACGCCCGCGGGCCAGGATTTGCTCGCGTCGGCGACGATCTTCTTCACCTGCTCGTTGTTGGCGATGATGTTGGCGCCGATGCGCTTGGTCACGTCGATGGCGATGGTCGGCTGCCCGTTCATGCGGGCGTAGGACTTCGCGTCCTGGAAGGTCCGCCGGACGGTCGCCACGTCTTTCAATGTCACCGTCGAATCCGCGGTCGAGCGCAGCGGCAGGTTCAGAACGTCCTGCGCCGTTTCGATCACGCCCGGCACCTTGATCGCGAAACTGCCATGGCCGGTATCGAGCGAACCCGCCGGGATCAGCCGGTTGTTGTTGGAGATCGCCGCGAACATCTCGGCCTGCGTCAGCCCATAGCTTTCGAGCTTCTGCGGGTCGATCACGATTTCCAGCATCTCCTGGCGCTCGCCGGAAAGATCGGCGTTGAGCACGCTGGGGATGGTCTTGATGTCGTCGCGCAATTGCCGCGCCAGCCTGAGCAGGGTGCGCTCCGGCACGTCGCCCGACAGCGACACGGTGATGACGGGGAACAGGCTCGTGTTGAATTCCTGCACCGTCGGCGGATCGGCTTCGGTCGGCAGGCGCGAACGTGTCTGGTCGACGAGCGCGCGCACGTCTTCCAGCGCCTTCTGCTTGTTGAAGTTGACGTCGAACTCCAGAATGATCACGGCCGCGCCCTGATAGGCGCGCGCGGTGATGTCCTTCAGCCCTTCAACGGATCGCAGATTGGTTTCGAGCGGCTTGACGAGCAGCCGCTCGCTGTCTTCCGGGCTGATGCCCGGATAGGTCACCGTCACCGCCAGCACCGGGATCGGTATGTCGGGATCGGCTTCCTTCGGGATCTTGATGAACGCGATGACGCCCGCCACCAGCACGACGACGATCAGCGCGATGACGAGTCGCGTGTTGCGCACGGCCCATTCGACGATGCCTGTCATACAGCCTTCTCGCCCACCGGCTTACCCGTATCGGGAACGGTTTCCACCTTTTCCCCGTCGCTCACGAATTCCTGCCCCACCGTGATCACGGTCACCTTGTCCGGCAGGCCCGCGATCCACATGCCTTCGGGCCCGTCGGAAATCACCTGCACCGGAAGGAAGGCGACCTTGCCGTCCTTCACCGTGCGCACGCCGACCGTGCCGTTGTCGTCGAGCACCAGGATGCCCGGCGAGATCTGCTGCGCGCGCACGCGCCTGACCGGAATGCGGATGTCCGCGCTTACGCCGTCGCGCAATTTCGCTTCGGGGTTGGGCAATTCCACTTCCACGCGGAACGCGCGCGTCGCGGTGTCGGCGCGGTCCGCCACGAAGCGCACCTTGCCCTGAACCGTTTCACCCGTGACGAGTTTCACCGTCGCCGGATCGCCCACTGTCACCGATCCCACTTCCTGCTCGTTCAGCGTCGCGGTCGCCAGGAACGGTTCGGGCGCGATCAGCATGGCGCATTTGTCGCCCGGCCGCATGTAATCGCCGACATTGACGTAGCGGTCGTCGATCACGCCGTCGAACGGCGCCTTGATGCGGGTGTTGTTGGCGGAAATGGCCTGCGTGTTCACGGCCGCGCGCGCGGCCTGCAGCGAGGCTTCGGCCTGCGCCATCTGCGTCTTGGAGCGGAAGCCGTCCTCGAACAGCTTCTTGGCGACTTCGTATTCCTTCTGCCGCTGGTCGGCGAGCGCCTGCGCTTCGGAAAGCCGCGCGCCGCGATCGTTGAGCTTCAACTCGCAGAGCACCTGACCGGTCTTCACCCGGTCGCCTTTTTCGAAATGAAGCGCCTGCACCACGCCTTCGACTTCGGCGCGCACATCGACTTCGTGCAGCGCCTGGGTGCGGCCGCGCACCGTGATGGTGGCGTTGCGGTCGCTGGCGGTCAGCGTGCGCACCTTCACAAGCGGCGTCACGTCGGTATTGGCCTTGGCCGTGTCCTGCGTGCCGGAATTGGGTTGGAAGATGAGCCCGGTCGCCAGCCACGCCGTCACCACCAGCGCGATGCCGATGGCCCACTGATAGCGCGGCTTCATGGAGCGCCACATCTTCAGAAACTTTTCCATCGCTCCACTCATTCGGCAGCCTGTGCCGTTTGCGTTTCGACGTCCGCGCGATGGGCGCGGATGAATTTCAGGCTTGCTTCATAGATCGTGCGCCCCAGGCCGTTGACGAACGCCTCGCCGGGGCATTTCGGCTCGCCCTCCCTGATCTGCGCGAGCTTCTCTTCGCTCTGGGCGATATAGGAATTGATCATCGCCGTTACACGCTCGGCCGGCAGCAAATGCGAAAAAAGCATCGCGAAAACGAAGGGCGAGCGGTGGCGGTCTTCCGGCAGGGGCTTCATCAGCGAACCCAGGAACACCGCGCGGCCCGCCGGCGTGATCGAATAGACCTTGCGGTCGGGCCGCTTCTCCTGGATTTCGGACCGCACCGAGACCAGACGCTCCTCGGTCAGCCGGTTCAGCGCCGGATAGATCGAGCCGAAGCTCGCCTCGACGAAGTGCTGATAGCCGTCATCCTCGAAGGTCTTCTTGATCTCGTATCCCGTCGCGTCGCCGCGCGTGAGAATGCCGAGGCATATCGTGCGAACGTCCATGGTGTCCTATATTGGTCCGATATA
This sequence comes from uncultured Rhizobium sp., assembly GCA_964612235.1. GTDB lineage: Bacteria > Pseudomonadota > Alphaproteobacteria > Micropepsales > Micropepsaceae > Rhizomicrobium. The sequence goes on along the minus strand of CAZTCU010000279.1, from coordinate 1,322 downwards.
GATCGAGCCTATATAGGCAGGGTTACCAAAGCTTCAAGGCGGCCACGCCTTCCATATGCGCAGGGCAGGATTGCGCCCGATTGAGGCGCGAAAACTACACCCCCTGAAACGGCAAAGGCCGGGTCCGCCTTGCAGCGGGCCCGGCCCTGTTTCTTGCCGAAAACCTTTTCAGATCAATTCGATACGGTCGACCTCGACACCCTTCATGCCCTGGCGGGTCGAATAGCGGATGCGCTGTTCGGGCGACAGGATGGGGATGCCCGAGCGCCTCAATGCGCTCGCGTGGAGATAGACGTCGCCGGAGCCGTCCTGCGGCATGACAAAGCCGAAGCCCTTCTGTTCGTTGAAGAACTTGACCGTGCCCTCGACCATCGGGCCGCTGGGGCCGGAATCGCGCTGGGGCCTGCCACCGCCACGGCGTCCGCCGCCGAAATCGTCGCCGCCGAAGCGGTCGCCGCCACCGAACCGGTCGCCGCCGCCGAAGCGATCCCCGCCGCCGAACCGGTCGCCACCACCGCCGAAGCGATCTCCGCCGCCGCCATAACGTCCGCCGCCGCCGCCGCCGCCAAAGCGGCCGCCGCCTCCGAAACGTCCGCCGCCACCGCCACCGCCGCCAAAGCGGTCGCCTGCCGGTTCGGCCGTGGAAGTGTCGACGCTATGGATCGCCACCACCTGAAGTCCGCGCGGACTTTCCTGCAGATCGCAGACGATGGTGGAGCCTTGCGGCAGATCGGTTTGGCCCAGCGCCGCCAGCGCAGACGCATGACAAAAAGCATCGCTGCCATTGTCCAACGTGACGAAGCCATAACCCTTGGTGGCGTTGAACCATTTCACCTTGCCCTTCGCCGACGCCATCGCGAGAGGACCAGAACCGCCTTCAAAATTTGCCATGAGATCGCTGATACCGGCCGGACGCTGACCATTTATGCCCGAGAGGCTTCCGGCAAAAGCCCCACATGCGGAACCTATCATGCCCAGAGGATCGCGGAAATCGCAACCGTCTCTGCTTTGTGCATTGCGCCAAACGTGACGTGCGCGCCAGACTTGGGGCCGGTTTCACGGGTTCTTCACCATGGATAGTGGTCCGGGCAGGCTCGACATTGATGGCCGCTGGTTCAGGGACGGCGCCGGACGGCGCGTGATCCTGCGCGGCGTCAATCTCGGCGGCGATTGCAAGGTGCCGTATCCCGACGGCGGTACCAATTTCCCGACCGACTTCCGCAATCATCGCGAAGTGTCATTCATCGGCCGCCCGTTTCCGCTTGCCGAAGCGGACGAACATCTCGCGCGCCTCGCCGGTTGGGGCTTCAATGCCTTGCGTC
>CAZTCU010000278.1:0-3976 GCA_964612235.1 uncultured Rhizobium sp. | reverse complement strand
ATAGGTTTCGAAATCGACTTCGCCGTTTTTGAACGGCGTGATGAGCGGCGGGATGGAGCCTTTGAGCCAGGAAAGATCGCTCATCACACAAGCGCCTCTTCACGATTGGTCTTGAAGCCCGGTTGCGCGCCGAGCAATGCGGGCGGTTCGGCGAGGCTTTCCTGCCAGAGCAAGGATTCCTGCCAGATGTGGAACGGTTGATCCTGAATGGTGAGCTCGTAAACCGGGCCTTGATCGTGCGAGGCATGGTTGTGGATCGCCCAACCGGGAGCGGACAGCATGAGATCGCCCGCTTTCCATTCGTAATGCTTGCCCGCGACGCGGCTGTAGCCCGCGCCGCTGAAATAATAGTTGATCGCGGCGGAGGCATGGCGATGCGGGCGGTCGATGATGTTGGGCGGGCGCACCGTCATGGTGGCGAAGAAGCTGGGCGTGGTGCCGTTGGTGCGGCCGGTGAGCTGGTTGTAGAGCAGATACAAACGCCGCCCGCGATATTTCGCGCCGAGCGCGGTGAGCTTGTCCAGCTCCTGCTTCACCTTCTGCCATTCCCAGAAATTCGGATTGGATTCGACGGCGGGCGGATTGATGAGGCGCTCGTAAGACATCAACCATGCGTCGTCGCCGGGGATCTGGAAGAGGTCTTCGATCTTCATGGAATCGCCGTGGCCCGTTTTGTCGTGCGCGACGGCTTCGGGGACGATGCCGGTGGTCTTTTTGTCTTCGACGAGATGCACGTTTAGCAGGCGCAGCAGCGCGGCGTTGGAATAGGTCAGGCGCAGTTGCGGCTTCCTGGTGTTGTTCTCATACGAGATCGAGGACCACGAGGGCGTGTTCCAGACATCGTATTGCGTGAAATCGAATTCGGTGCTGCCTGTTTTCGCATGACCGCCGCCGCCGATGCAGAAGCCGACTTCGGTGGCGTTGTGGCGATAGGGTTTGGTGCGTTCGCCGGGGTTGAGGGCGGAAAGGCGCACTTCGATGCCGGGCGCGAGCCCTTGCCCGCGCGAACACGCCATCGGGTGCACGATGCGGACCTGGCGTTCGATTGGGTCGGCGACGTCGAGCGAGAGAAGGCGTTCGGATTCGCGCTCGATGGTTTCGCCGCTGATGACGACCGGTTCCCAGATTTCGTTTTGGGTGGGGATCGCGGGATTGGCGGCGAGGAATTTGGCTTCTGTCACGGACGGTTCCTCAGTTGGCACGGAAGGAAAGTGGCGCGGGCGCCGGTGTCGGCAATTCGCGGCCCAATCCTTTTTCGCGCGCGAGACGATAGAGTTCTTCGGCCAGGGCGAGGTCGGCGGTGCCGGTGCCCAACGATTTGAACAGGGTGAGATCGGCGGAAGCGGGGCGCGTCGTATCGGCGGCGACGAGTTCGCTGACGGCTTTGAGCGATGCAGGCGTTAGCTTGGCCGCGATGAATTCCGAACCGAGCGCGAGCGCCTGTTCGATGCTGTCGGTGGCGATGATCGCGCAGCGCGAGAGCAGGGCAGGGGCGAATTCCATCCGCTCGGGCGTGATCGCGCCCATGGCGTTGATGTGCGCGCCGCGCGCGGGCATGTCGGCGGTGAGGAACGGTTCCTTGGCCCGCGTAACAAGGGTGATGATCGGCGCAATTGCGACCGTCTTGGCGACATCATCGAAGGTTTCGGTTTTCAGGTTCAGTTCGGTTTGCACCCGCCTGGCGAAAGCCTCGCGACGTTCGGCATTGCGGCCGTAGACGCGCACCACGCGAAGCTTGCGAACGAGACTGACGGCCGCGACCTGAGCAAGCGATTGCTTGCCCGTTCCGCAGATCGCCAGAAGGTCGGCATCTTTGGCGGCCAGCATGTCGGTGACGAGGCCTGCGATGCCGGCCGTGCGAAGCTGGCCCATCGCGAAAGCTTCGATGATGGCGAGCAGCTTGCCGGTTTCGGCGTCCCACAGGATTTCGAGCGGCGTAGCGCCTTTGGGTGTGTGGGCCCATGTCTTCACCCCGAGCAGCGCGGTGTCGGTGAAGGCGGCGCCGATGGCGTGCATGTTGCCGCCGTCCCAGGCGAGATGCGTTTTCTCCATGTTCTTCGCGTTGCCCTTCGCCTGACGCAACATGGCTTTGCGCAACAGCGCGATCGCCTGGCCGAGATCGAGCGCGAGATCTTTTTCGCCGATCCAGATGGGGGCGGTCACGCGCGGTCTCCGAAGGGCGAGGGGACCGGCGGCTTGAGCTGCATCGTGTTGCACAAGGCGGAATGGGCGAGATAGCGGCCGACGGTCAGCATGACGCCGACGAGTGTTTTGTGATCGGTCAGTTTCAGGAACGCTTCGGCATCGGCGCGCGCGCCGCGGCCTTGCGTCTTCGCCATGGAGAGCGCGAGGGTCTGGGTCGCTTTCTCCGTTGGCGTGAGGCGCGTGGTGTCGTCGGGCGTGAGACGCTCGACCTCCTTCACCCATGCTTCCGAAAGGCCGAGTTTCAATGCGAGGCGTTCGTGTTGGACTCGTTCGTAGAAATTCTCGCTCCATGTGGAGAGCGTGAGCGCCAGCAACTCGACCAGATTGTGCGGCAGCGCCTCTTTCAAGGTCTCGGTGAAACGGTTGAAATGGTAAAGCGCGTCCGGCTGATGCGCGGCCACCTGAAAGAACTCGCCCAGATAACCCAGACGCTCAACCTTCGCGGCCAGTTCGTCCTGGAGTTTCGCGGGCAGCGCGTCGTAGGAAATGCGCGGGACTTCGATCACCTTGCGGAGCCTTGATTTTTGCGCGAAATTCTATTCATTCGAATTCGAAGTGTCTAGCACGGCACCAGCCCTTCCGGAGGAAACATGAGCATTCCGTCTGACGTCGAAACGCAATTCATAGGCCTGGAATCCCCCACCGCGCCGCGTTTCGGCCACGGCTCCTATCCCTGCCAGGGGCTTTACTGGACGCCCAAGGGCAAGCGCCCGAAGGTGGCGTTCATCGCCAACCACTACAATGTGGATTTCACCGAACATTATCTGGCGCCGTTCATGGCGGAACGCGGGTTTGGTTTCCTCGGCTGGAACACGCGGTTTCGCGGCGCGGAAGATCAGTTTCTGCTGGAACATGCGCTGATCGACATCGCGGCGGGCATGAAATGGCTGCGCGAGCAGGGCGTGGAGAAGATCGTGCTGCTCGGCAATTCGGGCGGCGGCTCGCTGATGGCGGCGTATCAGGCGGAATCGCAGAACCCGACGCTGGCGAAAGCGGCGAAAGGGATTGTGCAGGAATCGCTGCAGGCGTTGCCGGGCGGGCAGCTTTATATTTCGCTCAACGCGCATCCGGGACGCCCCGAGGTGTTGACGAACTGGATGGACGGTTCGGTGATCGACGAAACCGATCCCACCAAGACCGATGAATCGCTCAATCCATTCAACAAGGACAATGGGCCGTCCTATTCGCCCGATTTCATCAAGCGTTATCGGGCGGCGCAGCGCGCGCGTAACCAGCGCATCACCGATTGGGCGAAGAAGGAACTGGCGCGCGTGAATGCGGCGGGGATTCCCGATCGCATCTTTCCGCTGTTCCGCACCTGGGCGGATTTGCGGTTCATGGACCCGGCCATTGATCCTTCGACGCGGCCTTGCCCCGGTTGCTATCGCGGCGATCCGGCGGTGGCCAATCGCGCGCCGTCGGGCATTGGGCGAGCGAATACGCTCAAGACATGGCTTTCGATGTGGAGCCTTGAGACTTCGCAATGCCGCGGCGAAGTGCATCTGGGGCATATCACCATGCCGTCGCTGGTGATCCAGAGCACGGGCGACATGGGTGTGTTTCCGAGCGACGGGAAGCTGATTTTCGCGAGTCTTGGTGCGAAAGACAAAACGCTGGAGACGCCGCCGGGCGCGCATTATTTCGAAGACGATCCGAAATTGCGTCCGATGGTGGCGGATATGATCGCAGCGTGGACGGAGAAGCGGGTTTAGACCACTTACCTCCCCCTTGCGGGGAGGTCGGCGTCGTGCATCGGCACGACGACGGGTGG
>CAZTCU010000277.1:0-3994 GCA_964612235.1 uncultured Rhizobium sp. | reverse complement strand
ATGAGCGATCCGCATATTTTATTTCGCGGGGAAATGGAAAAAACGAAGTGCGCCGTCAGACGTGCTGTCCGCCATTGATGTGGAGTTCGGCGCCGGTGACGTAGCTCGATTGCTCCGTACACAGATAATAGATCGCCTTGGCGACCTCTTCCGGCTGGCCGAGACGGCGCAGGGGGATGGTTTCGACGATCTTGTCGGTGCCGGGAGAGAGGATCGCGGTGTCGATCTCGCCCGGCGCGATGGCGTTGACGCGCACGCCGAGCGGGCCGAAATCCGACGCCATCTCGCGCGTCAGCGCCGCGAGCGCTGCTTTCGACGTTGAGTAGGCCGAGCCCGCGAAGGGATGCACGCGGCCGCCCGCGATGGAGGTGACGTTGACGATGGCGCCGTGGGCGGCGGCGAGTTCGTTGAGCAGGCCGCGTCCGAGCCAGATGGTGGAGAACAGGTTCACCTCGAACACCTGACGCCAGATCGCCTTGCTGGTGTGCAGGGTGTCGAGGCGTTGGCCGCCCTCGCCTTTCGGCGAGATGCCCGCATTGTTGACCAGCGCGTGCAACTTTCCTTCCGGCAGCCGCTCGCGCATCTCGCGCACGGCGCGTTCGGTGTCGTCGGGGTCGGCGAGATCGACCTGGATGTGGTCTTCGGGACCGGCCGCCCAGGGGCAGTTCTCCGGGAAGGCGTGGCGCGAACAGGTGATCACGCGCCAGCCCGCGCTGGAGAAGCGTTTCACCGTCGCGTGCCCGATGCCGCGGCTCGCGCCCGTCAGGATGAGAGTGCGGCGTTCCTCGTTGGGTGTCTGCTTGGTTTCGGTCATGTAACCAGTGTAGCCGGGCGGTCACACCTTCGCCAGCGGTGCGGGCATTTCGATGCCTGCGGGGTCCTGGTGGATCAGGATTTCGGCTTTGGGGAAGGCTTCCATCACGTCGGCTTCAACGGCGTCGCTGATTTCGTGGGCGCGGGTCAGGCTGATGTCGGCGTCGAGTTCGATGTGGAACTGGATGAAGGTGTTCAGGCCCGAGGCGCGCGTGCGCAGGTCGTGCAGGTTGCGCACGTCGGCGTGGCGCATGACGAGCGATTTGATTTTCGCGCGGTCTTCGTCGGGCAGTTCGTGGTCCATCAGCTGATCGGAGCTTGCGCGAAAAACGCCCCACGATGTCCAGGCAAGGAACAGCGCGATTGCGATGGCGATGAGGGGATCGGCGTATTTCCATCCGAATTGCGCCGAGAGAACGAGGCTGACGACCACGCCGACATTGGTGATGAGATCGCTCGTGTAATGCGATTGGTCGGAACTGATGGCGAGCGAAGCGGTCTTCGCAACGACCATGCGCTGATAGCCGACAAGCCCGATGGTCGCCGCGATGGCAATGCCCATCACGATAAAGCCGACGGTTTCGCGTTCGATCACATGGGGCTGGGTGAGACGGCTCACCGCTTCGATGATGAGGAACGTGGCCGAACCCGCGATGAACGCGCCTTGCGCCAGCCCTGCGAGCGGCTCCGCCTTGCCGTGGCCGAAGCGGTGTTCGCGATCCGGCGGCGTGAGCGAAGACCGCACGGCGACGAGATTGATCATCGAGGCAAAGAAATCGAGGCCGGAATCGGCGAGCGAGGCCAGCATCGAAACGGAATCTGTCGCGATGTACGCCACGAATTTGAGCGCGATGAGAAAGACGGTCACCGACAGCGACGCAAGCGCCGCACGGTGCATCAGCGTGCCGTGATCGCTCATGGGAATAAGCGTTCGGTCGTCCAGGGCGTGTTGGCGTCGGCGCGGGTGTAGACGAGCCGGTCGTGCAGGCGGAAAGGACGGTCGCGCCAGAACTCGATCTGAAGCGGCGTCACGCGATAGCCGCCCCAGTGCGGCGGGCGCGGGACTTTGGCGAGCGCGTATTTCGCGGCGTATTTCGCGATCTCGCGTTCGAAGGCAAAACGGCCTTCCATCGGGCGCGATTGCGCGCTGGCCCAAGCGCCGATCTGACTGTCCTTCGGGCGCGTGGCGAAATAGGCGTCGGCTTCGGCATCGCTGACGCGCTCCACGGGGCCGCGCACGCGGATTTGTTTTCGCTGCGTCTTCCAGTGAAAGCAGAGCGCAATGTGCGGATTGGCGGAAAGCTCCCTGCCTTTGGCGCTTTCGGTGTTGGTGTAGAACACAAAGCCGCGATGGGTGGCTTCCTTCAGCAGCACCATGCGGATGTTGGGGTGGCCTTCAGCGTCCGCCGTGGCGATGGCCATGGCGTTGGCTTCGTTGGGTTCGGTCTTTTTGGCCTCTTCCATCCAGGCGTCGAACAGCGCCAGGGGATCGTCTTTCTCGGTGATGCCGCCATCGTCCACGGGGCCGCCAATATCGCTCATGGTGCTAGTTTCGCATCTCTGTTTTGCGTGAGGAAGGCTGTCTGGTAGTTTTGGGGTTCGTTCGGACTCGCTGCACCTTCATCGCCTTATGAAAACACCGCGCTCGTGGCGATGCCCCCTCACCCCGGCCCTCTCCCCCGAAAGGGGCGAGGGAGAAGATCGAGTACAGGATTCCCAATGCGTTTAGCGTATTCGCGTTTCATCGTCTGTATCTGCGTCTTGCTCGCAGCCGGCTGCAGCACCATTTCCCCGGAGGAACGGGTGGCCAGCTTCGACGAGGGCGTCCGCCTTTACGACGCGGGTCAATATGAAGACGCCTACAAGATATTCGACGGCCTTTCCTATGTGGACGCGGCCGCCGCGCGCAACGCGGCGCTGATGCTGCGCAAGGGACAGGGTGTCGAGAAGGACCCTGCGGAGGCCAAACGGCTGTTCCAGTTCGCGGCACAGGCCGGGCTGGCCACGGCGGCGGCCGATCTGGGCGAGATGCTGCTGCTGGGCGAAGGCGGGCCGCCCGATCCGGCGCAGGCGCTTCCCTGGTTGCAGATGGCCGCGACGGCCCATCACGCCATCGCCGAATATCACCTCGGCATGATGTACGAAACCGGCAACGGCGTGGACAAAGACATCGGCATGGCGAAGAAGCTTTATGCCGACTCCGCCGCCTCTGGGATGGAAGAGTCCGCCGCGCGATTGAAGGCGCTGGGTGGCGAGCCGCCGCCCTTACGCTCCACCACCGAAGACACAGCAGGGCCATCGCGCGAGAGCCAGCCGCAGAGTGCCCAGCCAGACGAGCCAGCGGAAACATCACCCGCGCCGGAAGCCGCACCCGAGCCAGCGCCACCCGCAGACGACAAACCGAAATCGGCAGACGATTATCAGGACATTTCCACGCCGGATTTCAACGCGCCGGACGAATCGCCCGATGCGCGGGAAGCGCCGGATATGGAACCGCCTGCCGATGACGCTCCGCCGCCGGGTGCGGACACGCCGGACACCTCGCCGCCCTCCCCTTAGCGCGGGAAGGATGGGCTCCCTATATTGGGGGCTGGCTGCGATTCCGGCGGGTCGCGGCAGGAGAGAACATGGCAGATCCCTACAGCGTATTGGGCGTTTCGAAAAAAGCGAGCGAGGCCGAAATCAAGAAGGCCTTCCGTTCGCTCGCCAAGAAATACCATCCCGACAAGCATGGCGGCGACGAAGCGGCCGTGAAGAAGTTCAAGGAGATCAGCGGCGCCTACGACATCCTTGGCGACAAGGACAAGCGCGGGAAATTCGATCGCGGCGAGATCGACGAACAGGGAAATCCGCGCGGCTTCGATCCGCGCCAAGGTGGTGGCGGATTCGAGGGCAATCCGTTCGGCTTCGGTGGCGGTAGCGGGCGGCAGGGCCCGGGCGGGTTCGAATACACGTACACCAGCGGCGGACCGGGCGGCGCGGAAGGATTTCGTGCCGAGGATATTTTCGCCGATCTGTTCGGCGGGCGCGGGCGTCGTGCGCAGCCGCGGCGCGGCGAAGACTATGCGCTGAACGTGACGGTGAGTTTCGAGGAGGCCGCGCGCGGCGGCACGCGGCGCGTGACGTTGCCCGATGGGCGCAATGTCGATGTGCGGATTCCGGTGGGGATTCGCGATGGGCA
>CAZTCU010000276.1:0-4014 GCA_964612235.1 uncultured Rhizobium sp. | reverse complement strand
CTGTGTCGATTGTTCGCGCTCGAAAAACTTACCTCCCCCTCGCGGGGAGGTCGACATCGCGCGCGAGCGCCATGAAAATTCTCACGCGGAGGCGCGGAGTACGCGGAGCATTCCTCAAGTCCTCCGCGTACTCCGCGCCTCCGCGTGCCCCCGCCTACCATCGCGTGCCGCCGCCCAGCGCCGGGGCGGTAAGCGGCGTTTGCAAAGCTGCAAGAAGGAGATCACGCTTTCCTTCAGAGAAATTGGAGAACAGATCATGTCTGTAAAAGACCGCGCGCGCATTGCGGAATTCCTGGCCGCGAACGAACGCGAAGGACTGGACCTGCACGGACAGCGCGCGCGGCTCGATGCGCTGGCCGATTTCTTTCCCGTGCCGGACGGTGTGGAAGTCGAACCCGCGAGCGTCGGCGGCATCAAGGGAGAGTGGGTCCGCGCGCGTCACGCACGAAGGGATGCGGCGCTGCTCTATCTCCATGGCGGCGGCTATGTGCTCGGCTCGCCGAAATCGCATCGCCATCTGGCGGCACTTTTGAGCAATGCCTCCGACCTGCCCGTTTTCGTGGCGCACTACCGGCTCGCGCCCGAGCATCCCTTTCCCGCAGCGGTCGACGATGCGGTCGCGGCTTACGAAGGTCTGGTGCAATCGCAAATCGTGCCGCAGAAGATCGCCATTGCGGGCGACAGCGCAGGCGGCGGCCTGACGCTCGCCACCCTCATCGCTCTGCGGGACAAATCCGACACCATGCCGGCTTGCGCGGTCGTGATCTCACCCTGGGCCGATCTCAGCCAGGGCGGCGAAAGCCACCGTGCCCGCAAGCAGCGCGATCCCATCGTCGGCAAGGAAGGTCTCGACGAGATGGCCACCGCCTATCTCGGCGGAGCCGATCCCAAGGAGCCGCTCGCCTCTCCGGTCTATGCCGATTTCCAGGGCCTGCCGCCGTTGCTCATCCAGGTGGGTTCGGAAGAAGCGCTGCACAGCGATGCCGTCGAGGTCTGGCGCAAGGCCGAAGCCGCGGGCGTCGATGTCAGCTTCGAAAGCTGGGGGAAGATGATCCATGTCTGGCATATCTTCCACGTCGCGCTGGGCGAGGGACGCGACGCCGTGCATAGAATCGGATCATTCTTGAAGAACCATCTGGAATAGCGAACTGAGATAGCGAAGTCGGGCGATGGGGCTGGCGCAAGGGTCGGAGGTGCATCCCAAAGGCGGGCGCGACGCGCTCGGCTGGCTGTGTTTCGTGCTGCATCTGGCGCTGGTGATCTTCGCGCTGTTGGGCTGGCTGATGCCGTGGCGGCCCGCGCTGATCTTCTACCTCTGCTACATCCCCGCGATGTTCCTGACCTGGCAGCTTAACGACGGGTCCTGCGTCCTCAACAATGTCGAGACCCTGATCCGCACCGGCAAATGGCGGAACCCGGCCAACCGGGAGGAAGGCGCCTTCCTCAAGACGCTGGTCGAGGACCTCACCGGGCTGCGGCCGACCAAACGCCAGATGAACAACGTAATCTATTGTTTAATCATCGTTTTCTGGGCTTTAGGTCTCGGCCATCTCGCCTGGCAGTCCCAATCTTGAAGTGCCAAATGGCTCTCCCCACATAGGGGATACGGGCGCGGCCACAGCGGCGTGCCCATTCCACAAGGCTCAAAGGAGGTTGTGACATGAGACTGGATTTTGCTCCCCTGTTCCGTTCCACCGTCGGCTATGACCGGCTGCTGGACTTGCTAGATGCGGCAGACACCGCGCAGGGCTATCCGCCCTACAATATCGAGCGCACCGAAGAGAATCGCTATCGCATTACCGTTGCGGTGGCCGGCTTCGGCGAGAAAGACCTGAACGTCGAAGTGCGCGATGGCGTGCTGCACGTCACGGGCAAGCGCGAGGACGCCGAAAAGTCCTCTTACCTCTATCACGGCATTGCGGGCCGCGCGTTCGAGCGCCGGTTCCAGCTTGCCGAGCATGTCGAGGTCAAAGGCGCCAAGCTCGAAAACGGTCTGCTTCACATTGAGCTGGAGCGTGTCATCCCGGAGGAAAAGAAACCCCGCCGGATTTCGATTAACGCCCCCGAACTGAAGACCATCGAAGGCCAGGCGAAAGCCGCCTAACGTAGGCCAGGATGTTAAGAAGGGCGCGTTCCCGAAAGGGGACGCGCCCTTTGCTTTTGGAATGCGTTGCCTCATACGCCTCGATGAGTAGAGTCGGCCCCGTGGGTTCGGGTGGGCCAGGATCGAGGGCTTAATGGCGCTGTTTCCGCGCACCGCACGCACGACCCGTTTCGGACCGCAATCGAGCATTGCGGAGTTGCGCGGCGCGTACGAAGCCATCTTCGCGCGTTTCGGCGAACCGAACGGCGTGACCTTCGAGCCAGCGCAGCTTGGTCTCGTAAAAGGCGAATGGGTGCAGGCTCCGCGCGCGGTGCGCGGCCGTCTCATTCTCTATTTCCATGGCGGCGGTTTCATCGCGGGTTCCCCCCAAAGCCATCGCGCGCTCGCAGCCAAACTTTGCCTGCAGGCGCAATCGCACGGACTGATCGTCGATTACCGGCTGGCGCCCGAATATCCATTCCCCGCGCCCGTGCGCGACGGCGTCGACATCTATCGCAACCTGCTCAAGAGCGGTGTACAGCCCGAAGCAATCGTTCTTGCGGGCGACGGCGCAGGCGGCGGCCTTGCGTTCTCAACCCTGCTTGCGATCCGCAACGGCAATCTGCCGATGCCCGCGGCCATCGTCGCGATGTCGCCCTGGGCCGATCTTTCGCTGTCCGGCATGTCGATGATGACGAATGCGGAAGCCGACGAAAATCTGAGCTGGGAATTGCTGTTCCTCTCGGCGCGCAATTACCTGAAGAAACTCAATCCCAACGATCCCTACGCCTCGCCCGCCTTTGCGAACTTCAAGGACTTCCCGCCGATCATGGTGCACGCAGGCTCCAAGGAAATCCTGCGCGACGACGCGAGCAAACTCGGCGACCGCGCGGCCGAAGCGGGCGTGAAAGTGAACATCGAGATCTATGACGGAATGCAACACCTCTTCCAGATGACGCCCGGCCTGCACGAAGCAAAGATGTCGCTCGAACGCCTGGGCCAATTCATCAACGTGCGCACGCGCAAACCGTTGAGCGAACCGCGCGCTGCCGTGGCGAAGTAATTTTCTCCTTGTCTTTGCAATCGGAAGTTGGTATATCCCTGTGGGATATACGCGAGGCAACCATGACCCGTTCTACCGTCTTCAAAAGCAATCGCAGCCAGGCCGTCCGGCTTCCGAAGGAAGTGGCTTTCCCGGACGATGTGCATCAGGTCGAGATCGTCAAGGTCGGCCAGAGCCGCATCGTCAGTCCGGTCGGCAAGCGGTGGGCTGACCTGTTTGCCAATGGCCCCCGCGCGTCTGACGATTTCATGAATGAACGTATCCAGCCTCCCCCCGAGAAGCGTGAGGAGTTCTGATGCTTCAATACATGCTGGATACGGACACCTGCATCTATGTCATCAAGACGTACCCACCCAAACTGGCTGAGCGATTCAACCGACTGGCTCAACAACTTTGTATTTCAAGTATTACTCTGTGCGAATTGTTTTATGGCGCCGAAAAGTCCGCAAACCGTTTGAAAAATCTCGAAGCGATCGACCATTTTCGGGCGCGCCTCGACGTTTTGACCTTTTCCGAAAAGGCCGCGGCACACTACGGTCAGATGCGCACGGAGTTGGAACGCTCGGGGAAACCCGTCGGCTCGCACGACATGCTCATTGGCGCACATGCCCGCTCGGAAGGCTTGATTGTCGTAACGAACAATGTGCGCGAGTTCGGCCGCATGCCCGGCGTTCGCGTTGAGAACTGGGTGTAGTTCGGCCCTTTGACCGCGCCGATGGAAATGCCTGCCACGCGATGCCGGCCACTACGCTATTGCATGGACCAGCCGTGGCTGACGATGAGCGATTGTCCGGTCAGCGCGTTGGAGGGGAAAGAAGCGAACAGCAGCGCCACTTCAGCGACATCGGCCGTGGTAGTGAATTCGCCG
>CAZTCU010000275.1:0-4057 GCA_964612235.1 uncultured Rhizobium sp. | reverse complement strand
TTGTCTTGCCGGTGCCGGAGAGGCCGAAGAAGATCGCGGCCTTGCCGTCCTTGCCCACATTGGCCGAGCAATGCATGCCCATCACGCGCTTGGGCGGCAGGAGGTAGTTGAGGATCGTGAAGACGGACTTCTTCATTTCACCGGCGTAGGACGTGCCGCCGATGAGGACCATCTTCTTGGTGAAGTTGACCGCGATCACCGTTTTGCTGACCACACCGTGTTTGGCAGGATCGGCCTCGAAACTCGGCAGGTCGATGATTGTGAATTCCGGAGCGAAGCCCTTGAGGTCATCGGCGGTCGGGCGGATCAGAAGCTGGTGCACGAACAGCGAGTGCCACGCATATTCGGTGACGACGCGCACCGGCAGGCGATGGCTGAGATCGGCGCCGCCGAAAAGATCCTTCGCGAACAGTTCGCGGCCTTCGGCGAATTTCATCATGTCGGCGTGAAGCGCATCGAACTGCGCGGGCGTCATCGCCTTGTTGTTGTCCCACCAGACGTTGGACTCGCTGGCCGCATCGCGCACGACGAACTTATCATTGGCGGAACGGCCGGTGTGCTGGCCGGTGAGCACCACCAACGGACCATTCTTCGCGACATGGCCTTCGCCACGGCGCACGGCCTCCTCATAAAGCGCAGCCGCGGTCAGGTTCCAGTTCACTGCTTTCAGATTCCGAAACCCATGACCCTCAAGCCCAAACGCGCCCGATTGGCCTGTGTCCTTCGACATGATCGCTCCTGTTGGTGCGGCCGTGCGGCCCGCATCGTCATTAAGTATTATGCACCGCCGAGCATAGGCGTTGCCCGCCCGGCCCGACAAGGAAAGCCCTAGCCTGTCCGCCGGAAAAAGTGCAAGGCACACCGCAGGTTAAGGTGAAGACGCAACGTCGCGGGCGCAGGCTGTTCCTGCACTTCCGACTCCGGTCTAAGAGCTTGATCCATGGCCCTTTCCGACGAGGAACTCGATCGTTACGCACGGCATATTGTGCTGCGCGAGGTGGGCGGCACGGGGCAGGCCAAGCTCAAATCCGCCAAGGTGCTGGTTGTTGGGGCGGGAGGGCTGGGTAGCCCGGTCATTCTTTATCTGGCGGCGGCAGGGGTCGGCACCATCGGGGTGGCGGATTTCGATGACGTTTCTCTCTCCAATCTCCAGCGCCAGATTGCCCACCGGACCCGGGATGTGGGGCGGCCCAAGACCGAGTCGGCGGCCGAAGCCGCACAGGCGATCAACCCGCATGTCCGAATTGAACCTCACAATTTGAAGATATCCCCCCCCGGGGTGATGGACCTCATTTCGCGCTACGACATCGTGGCGGACGGGTCCGATAATTTCCCGACCCGTTTTTTGCTCAATGACGCCTGCTTTTTTGCCCAAAAACCGCTGGTTTCTGCGGCGGTTACCGAATTTGACGGGCAACTTGCGACCTATCGGGCCTTCGACCGGACGGGGGCCTGGACGTGCTACCGCTGCCTCTTCCCGGAGCCACCCCCGCCCGGCACCGCTCCCTCCTGTTCGGAGACCGGCATCCTTGGGGCAGCGGCCGGGGTGATGGGTACGCTGCAGGCCCTCGAAGTCCTCAAGGAGATTCTGGGGCTTGGCCAAAGCCTCGCGGGCAAGCTCCTGATCTATGACGCGCTCGACACCCGCTTCCGCACTGTTGCCGTAAAGCCGGACCCGGCCTGCGCCCTTTGCGGACCGAATCCCACGATCCGAGACCTTTCCGGCCATCCTTAACCGCACCTTAAAGCGAACGCTGCAAACTGGCCTTTCTCGGGGTTGGTATGTCTCAAGTTCATTTCGAAATCTTCCGCCGTCAGGGCGCGAGAGGTGGCTGGACGCTGCATGAAATCGTCAGCGGCCGCGAAGTCGCACTCGAAATCGCGACCGGCTTGATGGCGCGCGACGAGGCGACCGGTGTGAAGGTCGTCAAGGAGACCTACAACGAAGAGACCGGCGACTATCTCTCGCTCAAGATCTTCGAGGACGGCCACAACCAGATGAAGATCGAGCCGGCGGACGAAGACACGCCGCACGCTCTGCCCTGTTTCAAACCCGACGATCTCTATTCCTATCATGCGCGCGCCACCATCACGCGGCTGATCAACGATTTCCTTTCCCGCCAGAAGATCACGGTCACCGAACTGATCCATCGCGCCGACCTGCTGGAAAAATTCGAGGCCACCGGAACGCTCTATCAGCACGCGATCCAGAAAATCGCCGTCGCCCAGGCATCTTCCACCACCATGCCGGTGCAGCAGATCGTCAAAAGCCTCAACGAGCTGGTGACGAAATCCATCCATCGGGTCTATCGCGATACGCGCAACAATTATTTCCCGCAAACCGCCCCCGGTGAATTCGGCGCACTGGCCACAAGACTGGCCGAGAGCGGCGACGGCAAATACGTCTTCAATGGCGCAATCGCGCTGCATCTTGCGGACACCCAGGGCTGGGACGAGAAGCTTTCGCGGCTGCTGGCGCTGTTGCGCGAAGCCCCGAGCGACGAAAAGCCCCGTGCGCTTCTCCTTTCCTCCGTCGACGCCATCGTGGCGGAAATCCTCAACGGCTCGGCGGCGTTGCATGAGTTGATGGGCGCAAGGGAAAATCTCGGCGAGGCGTTGCTCGCGCTGGTGCACCTCTTCATCGGCAAGACGGACGGTATGGGCAGCGGCGTGGAAATGCTGGCCGAACGCTTTGCCAGGGACGAGTTGCAGGATGCACGTACCGCCATCGCCAACCGGATACTCGCCGAACTCAAAAGCTCCAAGCGGCTGTCGCATGGCGCGATCATGGAGGAATTGAAGCTTCTGCGCCGCGTCGCCAACACGCTGGTGCTGGCGCAGGGCAAATATCTGGCCCATGAAGACATTATCGCGGCTTTCACCCTGCGTTCGCGCCGCCTGATCAACAACGAGACGATCAACCAACATCTCGACGGTGCGGCCACGCCGGACGAAAAACTCGAACGCCTCCTGATGGTCGAGGAAAACATCATCGGCCAGGAGAATAAGCGCAATTTGGGCGCCTTCGTCATCCCCATCGTCACTTCGGCGGCGTTCGAGACGCGCTTCCTGCAAGGCAAGACAACGCCGATGTCGCGACTGGCGCGGCTCGCCGACTTGCAGGGCCGCGTGCGCCGGTCGGCGTTCCAGGACATACAGCGTCGCGAGATCGGCGAGGTATTGGACAAATTCGCCTGCCGTATCGAGGCGCAGGTCAAATTGTTCGACAACATCGAAACCAAATCCTCCTCGCCTGTCGAAAAGGCGATCTCCGTTCTCAAGCTTTTCACCGGCAATGTCCTGACCGAAGGCAACATGTCCGCGCGCGGCCGCGAGATCATACTTTCCTGTATCGGCAAACCGGGTTTTCTTACCGGGTATACCGCACACTTGCCGCTGACGGCGGATGGCGTCCAACCGACCGCCGAAGCGGCGATGAACGACCTGACCGAAAATCTGAAAAAGGCGGGCATCACCGCAGAGACAGGGCTGCGCTCAATCGCGGCCTAATGCGCCTCATCCCAGTTCTGGGCGGCGCGGGCTTCGACCACCAACGGCACTTTCAGTTCGAGCACGGGCAGTGCCGATTTCTCCATTACGCCGCGCACCGTGGTGATGAGCTTGTCGGTTTCGCTGTCGGGGGCCTCGAACACCAGTTCGTCGTGCACCTGCAGCAGCATCTTCGCTTTCAGTTTTTTCTTCGTCAGCGCTTCTGGCACGCGGATCATGGCGCGGCGGATGATGTCGGCGGCTGTGCCCTGGATCGGCGCGTTGATCGCG
The DNA here is from genome assembly GCA_964612235.1 of uncultured Rhizobium sp. Taxonomy (GTDB): domain Bacteria; phylum Pseudomonadota; class Alphaproteobacteria; order Micropepsales; family Micropepsaceae; genus Rhizomicrobium. Next base: position 277 of record CAZTCU010000275.1, on the reverse strand, counting down.
GCGCGTTCGGCGCCCCCGCGCATGCCGGGGACTTTGGAATTGATCTCGCGGATATGCACGCGCCGCCCGAACAGGGTTTCGACATAGCCGTTGTCGCGCGCGAACTGCTTGGTCGTTTCCATGTAATCGCGGATGCCCGGAAAGCGCTGGAAATATTTCTTGATGTAGTCGTCGGCTTCGCCGCGCGCGATGCCGAGCTGGTTGGCGAGGCCGAAGGCCGAAATGCCGTAGATGATGCCGAAATTGATCGCCTTGGCGCGGCGGCGCACTTCCGAGG
>CAZTCU010000274.1:0-4126 GCA_964612235.1 uncultured Rhizobium sp. | reverse complement strand
AACGGGACAGCCTTACGAAAAGGTCGTCGCCGACACGGATCGCAATTTCTGGATGAGCGCGGAACAGGCCAAGGAATACGGCCTCGTCTCCAAGATCGTCACGCACGCCAGCGAAGTTTGATTTGAATCTTACCTCCCTAAGGGGAGGTAAGAGCTCACACCGCTTCCACGATCTTCGCAGCCGCGCCGCCGATCTTCGGTTTATCGGCGACGAGCGAATGCACCCACGCGCGTTGCGCGCGCCGCCCGCTGGCCGCGAAACGCTTGCGCGCAAACCGGCTGGTCAGCGAACGGGCCGCGTTGAACGGCATCGTCACCAGTGGAAACCACGGAATATACCGCCGCGGTAGCCCCAGATTTTCCATTCCGCGTAGACCCAGAAAGAACACGTTCACGCTGAGATGGGATTCGCGCGCGAAATGGCGGCGGAAAAGGCCATAAGGCCGCGTCAGCGGTTCATCTGCGAGCGATGTGGCAAGCTGGCGTCCCGCATCGTCAGGCCGGCCAACCACGCTGAGCAGCATGTGATAGAGCATCCGGCGGCCTTCGTGCTCCGTCCACGGCAGCAGTTCTTCCTCGATGCCCATCAGGTGTCCCGCGTAACGGATCAGGTGCATCACCGCCCGGCCTTCATCGCGCGTGATGATCATGCCGAGCGTGCGCGCGCCCAAAAGATATAGCGGACCGAACGCGAGCTGCGTCGCCGCCATGTCGAGCTGGTTGAGCGGAATGCCGTCTTCCGCGACATCCCAATCCGGCGTCTCCGCGACGTGACGGCGGACCAGCGCGTGAATGAGGCGAACGCGCAGCGTGCTTTTGAAGCCCTGGCCGAAGCGCGTCATCGCGCCCGCCTCGGTGCAATCGAGCCACCATTGTGCGGTTTCCGCGAGACGTTTGGCCGGGCCTTTGTTCAGCGCGCCGGTCATCACCAGCACCTTGTTGAAGCCCGGCGCCTGATAGCCACCCATCAGCGCGCCGTCGCGCAGGATGTAGGTGCCCATATTGCCCTGCATCCGGCCGACTTCCGCGCCGCGTTCGAGCAACGCCATGTCGAGCCATTCCGGCGGCGTATCGTAAAGCGCGAAGAATTCCTTCAGCGGCGCGGGCGCGTTCGGCACCGACGAGATGCCCTGCTCAAGCGCCTGTTCGAACAGCGCGCGGCCCTTGCCGATTCCTTCGCTCGCCATCCACGCGACGAGCGCATCCATCTGTGCATCACCCCGCAACAGCGCGCGGCCGAGACGATCCCACTCGGACGGTGTTGGTTCGCCGTTGCGAAGCAGGGCGGCACTGAATCGCGCGCCGATCTTCCGGGCCCGTTCGATCTGCTGGCCATGGCGGGCAGGGGCGCTGGAGAGGTTTTCGGCGATGGAAAGATGGATTTCGAGCGACATCCCAGGCTCCCTTGACTGAGGCAAGGATTATGCGAATATTTATTCGCTTTCAATTCGCATTGCCGCCATTGAAAAAGACGCCGACCCAGGAGCGCTCGCGGCAAACCGTGGAGGCGCTGATCGAGGCCACTGCTCGCACGGTGGCGGAATACGGCTGGGCGCAAACCACCACCAACCACATTGCAGAATGCGCGGGCGTCAGCGTGGGGTCTCTCTACCAGTATTTCGAGAACCGCGAGCAGTTGTTTGCAGCCTTGATCGAACGCGAGATCGGCGTCATCACCGGGCGGCTGGACGAACAGATCCCCTTCATGCTGAAGGCGGACGCGGCCACCGCCATCCGCATGTCGCTGGAAGTGGCCTTCATCTATTTCGAATCCAACGAAAAGCTTTTCACCGAACTCGCCAACAACTGGCAGGCCACGGGGCGCAGCGATTTCGTCGATGCGTTTGAAGGCTATATGCTCGATGCCATGCGGATGTTCATGGCGCAGAACTACGCGGCGTACGAGCCGCTCGACCTCAACACGCTGTCCTTCATCATGTCGAACGCCACAATGTTCGTGCTGTCGCGCTTCGTGAGCCGCAAGCCTAAAGGCGTGACCAAGGAGGCGTTGATCGCGCACGTCACCGAACTTTATTCGCTTTATTTCAAAAGCAAGGAGCGCAAATGACCGTTCCATGGTGGCAGGGTGCGGTCGTCTATCAAGTCTATGTGCGCAGCTTTTGCGATTCGAACGGAGACGGGCAGGGCGATCTGCCGGGCGTGATCTCCAAGCTCGATTACATCGCCTCGCTTGGCGTGGATGCGATCTGGCTGTCGCCGATCCATCCGTCGCCCAATCGCGACTGGGGTTATGACGTTTCGGATTACGAAGGCGTGCATCCCGACTACGGTACGCTCGCGGATTTCGATGCGTTGCTTGAGGCAGCGCATGCGCGCGGGCTTAAGGTTCTGCTCGACGAAGTGCTGTGCCACACCTCGGACGAACACGCCTGGTTCACCGAAAGCCAGAAAAAGGATAGCGCGAAATCCGATTGGTATGTCTGGGCCGATCCGAAACCGGATGGTACTGCACCCAACAACTGGCTATCTGCCTTCGCGGGCCCGGCATGGGCCTACAAGCCGAGCCGCCGTCAGTACTACCACCACAAATTCCTGCGCCAGCAGCCCAAGGTGAATTGGCACAATGCGGATGCGCGCAAGGCGGCACTCGACGTGCTCGATCTGTGGCTCCAGCGTGGCGCGGACGGTTTCCGGCTCGATGTCGCCAATGCCTATCTCCATGACGCCGTCCTGACAGACAATCCTCCGGTGCCGATGGCCGAGCGCAACGCGCTAAACTGGGAACACGCGCCGAACCTTCAGGAACATCTGTACGACAGCAATCTGGTGGAAAACATCGAAGCACTCGATGCGATCCGCCGCACTGTGGATCGGCATCCGCACCGCTTCGTGTTCGGCGAATTCTCCGAACTGGCCGAGCGCTCCGGCTGTTATGCGGCGTCCGACGAGGGGCTTCATTCCGGCTACAGCTTCCCGATGCTTTTGCAGCGGAAACTCGATCCAAAATTCTTTCGGGATTATTTCGCACTGCTCGCGAAACATCCGGCGCATTGGCCCTGCATTTCGTTTTCCAACCATGACGTGATGCGAACGGTTTCCCGTTTCGGCGGCCGCAATCCGACGCCGGAACTGGCGAAGATGCTTTTGGCGCTGCTGTTCTCGCTCAAGGGCACGGTGCTGATGTACCAGGGCGAGGAACTGGGCCTGCCCGAAGCCGATCTGCGCCGCGATCAACTGCGCGATCCAGTGGGCGATCTCTACTATCCGCAGCACAAAGGTCGCGACGGCTGCCGTACGCCGATGCCATGGAATGCGAGCGCGGCGAATTTGGGCTTCACCAATGGGACGCCCTGGCTTCCGCTCTCGCCGCTGCACAAACCGCTGGCAGTGTCCACGCAGGAGGCTGATCCCAGTTCGGTTTTGAAATTTTCGCGCGAGATGCTTGCGATGCGGAAGAAGTACCCGGCGTTGAGATTTGGCGATATTGAATTTGTCGACGGGCCGAACTCCGTTCTTGCCTTCAGGCGGAAGCATGCAGCGGGTGATATGCTCTGCGTGTTTAATATGAGCGCCGATGCCGTATCTTTTAGTGATTTGAAACTCACCGCTTACGGCCACAAGATCGAACCGAGTTGAAGCTATCGATCTTCAACTTGATACGTCTCATCTGTCATCCCGGTCGAGCGTAGCGAGAACCGGGACCCATCAAGAAGCCGCCTGATGGGTCCCGGCTCTGCGCGGCATCCGCCGCTTGGCCGGGATGACAATCGTTGTGGGGTCAACGGAAAAACAACTCGCTGTACCCAAACAAAAAGGCCCGGATCGCTCCGGGCCTTTTCGCTTAAACTTTTCGGCTTAGGCCGCTTTCTTCAGCAGCATGCCTTCGACGCGTTTCACCGCGGCCGGTTCGTCGATCCGCTCGATGGCGGCGACTTCGCGGGCCATGCGGGCGAGCGCAGCTTCGTAAAGCTGGCGTTCGGAATAGCTCTGTTCCGGCTGGCCGCTGGCGCGGTGCAGGTCGCGCACGACCTCCGCGATCGAGACGAGGTCGCCCGAATTGATCTTCGCTTCGTATTCCTGCGCACGGCGGGACCACATGGTGCGCTTGATGCGCGCGCGGCCCTTCAGCGTGTTAAGCGCGGTCGCCACGACGTCGGGGGACGAC
>CAZTCU010000273.1:0-4136 GCA_964612235.1 uncultured Rhizobium sp. | reverse complement strand
TGGTGATGCCGCTGGGCGGGCTCGATGGTGTCACGTTGGGCGCCCATTGCGAATTCGAAGACAAGCCTGCCGCGATTTATCCGAGCAAAGCCTGGCTTGGCCGTGTGATCGATGCATTTGGCCGCCCGACAGACGGCAAAGGCCCGCTGCCGCAAGGCATGCTTGCCTATCCGGTGAAAAATACGCCGCCGCACGCCTCCATGCGCGCGCGTGTCGGGGCGAAAATGGATCTTGGCATTCGCGCGATGAATGCGTTCACCACCTGCTGCCGTGGCCAGCGCATGGGAATCTTTGCAGGCTCCGGTGTCGGCAAATCGACTCTGCTCGCCATGCTGGCGCGAAACTCCGATGCCGATGCAATCGTTATTGCCTTGGTGGGAGAACGCGGGCGTGAGTTGAAGGAATTTATCGAAGACGATCTGGGCGAAGACGGCTTGAAGCGCAGCATTGTGATTGCCGCGACCTCGGATGAACCCGCGCTGGTGCGCCGCCAATCGGCCTATGTCGCGATGGCGGTCGCCGAACATCTGCGCGATCAGGGTTTGAATGTGTTGATGCTGATGGACAGCGTCACCCGTTTCGCAATGGCACAGCGTGAGATCGGTTTGTCCGCGGGCGAACCGCCTGCCTCGAAAGGCTACACGCCAACGGTGTTTGCGGAACTTCCGAAATTGCTGGAACGCGCCGGTCCCGGCCTTAACGGCGCGTCAGGATCGATTACCGGGTTATTCACAGTTTTGGTCGAAGGCGACGACCACAACGAGCCGGTTGCCGATGCCGTGCGTGGTATTCTCGACGGACATATCGTTCTGGAACGCGCGATCGCCGAACGCGGCCGATTCCCGGCGATCAATGTGTTGAAATCCGTGTCGCGTGCGATGCCGGCTTGTAACAGCGAAAACGAGCACAACATCGTCATGAAGGCGCGTGCGCCGCTCGCCGTCTACGAGGACATGGCCGAATTGATCCGTCTTGGCGCATACAAGGCTGGCACGAATGTTGAAGTGGATATGGCGACCAAGGTGTATCCCAAGCTCGAAGCGTTCCTAACGCAAAAGAAAGAGGAACGCGCGACACTGGCCGACGGATATGCCGAACTGGAGGCCATCATGGCCGAGCTCGGGAGTGGGAGCTAACATATGAAACGCGCCGATACGCTCTTGCGCGTCAAGCGCTTCAAGGTCGACGAACTCAAGCGCCGCATGGCGACGCTCGATGCGATGAAAGCCGATCTCGACAGGAAACTTGCCGATCTCGAAGAATCGATCGCGCGCGAACGTCAGCGCGCCAACGATTCCGACATCGGCCGCCTCGCCTTTCCGTCGTTCCTGCGGTCCATCGAAAGCCGTCGCGAAAACCTGCGTGAGACGCTCAAGGAAATCGAACGCGAGCGCGCGGTGGCCCAGAACGATCTGGCGTCCGCCTATCAGGATCTGAAGGCTTTCGAACTGGCGACCGAGCAGCAGGCCCGGCGGCTGGAAGAAGCCGAGGCGCGCCGCGCCCAGACCCAGCTCGACGAGATGGCGCTGGTCCGCCACCTGCGCAAACACGCCCTTCGCCAGGCCTGATCCGTAGCGGAACTTTACAGCCGCGGCATGATGTCCCTTTTGTTAACTTTATAAGCCTTTGCAATAAAAGAATATTCCGTTTTTGGTTCCTCTGTGACATACTTCTTGCATGCAGTGGTGATTCGCGGAGAACACGCGAATGGCGATGACTACGCCGCACGGCATTGCGACGACTGAAATACCTGACCAATTTGGCCGGTACGCGATCATTTTGTTCGCTTTGGCGGGCATCGCGGGGGTCTTTCACACCTATGTCGTGGCCCAGCTCGTCTTCTCGATGCTGTTCGTCGGCGGCGTGGCCCTGGTGCTGTTCAGCGTCGTGGCGAGGCCGCTCGGCTCTCCGCAGCGCGAGACTTGGGTCGCGGCTCTTCTGGCCTGCGGGCTTTTCACCCTGGTTCTGGGCGCGTTCGGCTGGCCGTCCCCCTTCTAGGATTTCTCCATGTCTTTTTCGGAAGTCATCGCACCGCTACTCGGGCGGATAGCCATCGGCTGGTATCTCGTCACCCAGACATGGGCCTATGTGCAGGATTGGGCGGGCACGATGGACATGCTCAAGGCACACAATATTGTCGCCCCGCCGGTTCTCTTTGGCCTGTTCCTGGCCTTGGTGGCATTGGCCGCCATCGCGTTGATCATCGGCTACCAGACCCGCTATTTCGCAATGGCGTTGTTCGCCGCGATTCTGGCCCTGGCGATCCTGCTTCACAATTACTGGGACATGCATGGCGATGCGCGTGCAGAAGCCTTCGACCTGTTCTCCCGCGACATGCTGCTGATGGGCGCGCTCCTGCTGCTCGTCGGCATGGGGGCCGGGCGCTTCGCCGCCGACAATTCGGGCAAGAAAAAAGGCGGACACTAAACCCGCTGCGGCGCGTTTCGACTTTCGGGAAGATGCGATCCGAAAATGAATGAGGCGGCCGGCGCATTCGCGCCGTAGCCGCCTCATACTGCCCCCTTTAAGCGGACTTGCCGCAGGTTCTGCTCCCCCAAGCCGAACCGGCGACGGACGTACCCTCTGCTATGACAGGCCCGCGACGCAACGGATAGTTTGTCGCCCAGCCGGTTTTTACTATCCCATGTGGATTCAAAGTCACAATAGAGTCAGTAGTGCCGCAATGATGTTGCGTACACCGATCAGCCGCCCCGAAAATGCTTGGAGAGTTTCAGCCCCTGGCGCTGGTAGTTCGATCCGATTCCCTGTCCGTAGACTTCGGGTGGCGGCTCGGTGAGCCGTTCGAATACCAGGCGGCCGATGATCTGTCCGTGCTCGAGGATGAAAGGAACCTCGCGCGAGCGCACTTCCAGCACGCCGCGCGCACAAGGCGGCTTGCCCGGCTCATAGCCGAAACCCGGATCGAAGAAGCCCGCATAATGCACGCGGAACTCGCCCACCAGCGGGTTGAACGGCACCATTTCGGCTGCGTAGTCGTAGGGAATCGCAACAGCTTCCCGGCTGACGAGGATGTAGAACTCGTCGGGGTCGAGGATCATGTGTCCTTCGGGATGCGCCTCGATGGGGTCCCAGAAATCGGCCGGCGACAGCGCCTCGCGCTTGTCGACGTCGATGATCCCGGTGTGCCGCTTGGCGCGCCAGCCGATGCGCGAATTGCCGTCGCCCTTCAGGTCGATGGAAAGCGCCAATCCATTGTCGATATCGGCCTCGCCCGAAACGAGCGGGATTTCCGCGTGCAGCCTGCGCAATTGCGTGTCGGTGAATTGCGGCGAGCCGTGGCGGATGCGCAGCTGATTGAGCTTCGAACCCTTGCGCACGAGAACCGGAAAGGTGCGCGGAGAAATCTCCGCATAAAGCGGCCCGCGATATCCCGCCTCTATACGGTCGAACGCCTGCCCGCGATCCGTGATCAGGCGCGTGAACACGTCGATGCGTCCCGTGGAGCTTTTGGGATTGGCCGTCCCCGAAACGCGTGCCGAGAAATCCGCATATTCGAGCAGCGGCACGATATAGACGCAGCCCGTCTCCAGCACCGCGCCGTTCGTCAGATCGATCTCGTGCATGAAGACCGCTTTGAGCTTGTCTTCGACGGTCGCGTTCGGTCCGGGGAGAAAACTTGCCCGTACGCGATACGCCACCGGCCCAAGCCTGAGGTCGATGCTGGCCGGCTGGATCTGGCTGTCTTCCATATCCTCGCCCGCGCGGATCTCGCGACGCGCCCGGATCAGCCGCTTGAGCACATGGCTGGGCAATATGCCGGTGGAATGCCGCCCGAAATGATCGGCGCCCTCGGGAGCTTCGGTGACAAACAGCGTGTCGTCGGTTTCGGCCATGCCCTGTTTATAGGAAGGCCGGACAAGGCGGTCACCCGTCATCCCCAAGAAACTCACGGATTTCGGCAATCGCCTCGGCCAGGCCGCAGCGGCGAACCGGCGCATCCTGCGGAAAAGCCGACAAAAGCCGCGACGGCGTGGCCGGTTCCAGGATCACGAAACAGCCCTTGTCGCTTGCGGTGCGGATCAGCCGCCCGAACGCCTGCTTGAGCCTCAGCCGCGTCAGCAGGTCGTCATAGGTTTTGCCGAACCGTGCGCGCCGCGCCTTATGCAGGATCGTGG
>CAZTCU010000272.1:0-4158 GCA_964612235.1 uncultured Rhizobium sp. | reverse complement strand
TGCCGCTAGAATGGCCGCTCTGGCTGTCGGGCGGCATGCGAGGCAGGCCCGAACCCGAGGCCGGCTGACCGATCGAATGTGAATCGGCCATTTGTTCCCGCGGAACTTCAAGGAACGCGGGGAAACTACCGGCGCGCAAATTCGTTCTGATCTCACAACTGTTCGAATGCTCGCTTTTCCGCCTGGCGCGGAAGAGAAGCGACAAAGGAGACAGACGATGAAAATCCGTTCCCTGCGCACGGCTTTGCTGGCTGCCGGCACACTTTTGCTGCTCGGCGCGTCCGCGAACGCACAAGAATATGGCTATGGCTATGAAGATGCGGCTTATAGCGCACCCGACGAAAACGTAACCGTGAGTGTGCCGCGCTACAATCCGCAACGCAGCCCGCTCGGCGCGCCTTATCGTTACATCTCGATGTCGAAAGGCGTCTATATCGGCGATCTCGACCTGCGCACGCGCCGCGACATCCGCGTCATGCGCGACCGCATCAGCTATACGGCACGCAATATGTGCCATCAGTTGAACGTGCGTTATCCGATCACCGCGCCCGGCAGCCCCGGCTGCTACACCACCGCGATGAACGACGCGATGTATCAGGCGAACATCGCCATCGCGCAGCAGCGCGGCGATCGTCTCGACCGTTATTGATCTCGGTCTGTGAACAAACGATCCCGCCGGTGCAAACCGGCGGGATCGTTTTGCCATCCGTGTCCCATCCGATAAGGTCGCCGCGCAGCATTTCGGAGCGACGCCTTGTTTCAACAGTTGATGAATTTTCTGAAAGGCTCCGAGCCCGGTCAAAAACGCGCGGATGATCTGCGTTTGGCGGTCGCGGTGTTGCTGGTGGAAGCAGCCCATCGCGACGACCAGTTCGGCGAGGAAGAACGCGCGGTGATCGAACGGCTTCTGACCGAGAAATTCGCGTTGTCGAAAGACGAATGCGACCAGTTGATGTCGGCCGGCGAAGCCACCGCCTCGCGCATGGTCCAACTCCATCCCTACACACACGCCGTCTTCGAACAGATGGACCCGGCCGAACGCATCCAACTCATCGAAATGTTGTGGGAAGTGGTCTACGCCGACGGCGTGCTCGACCCCGAAGAAGACGCACTGATCCGCAAGATCGGCGGCCTCATCTACATCACCGACCGCGACCGCATGCTCGCCCGCCAGCGCGTCCTCGAACGCATGGGCGGGCAGAACTAGCCCCGCACGATCTCGTCGTCGCGATAGCCCTGTAGATAAAGCAGCGCCGTCAGATCGCCATGATCCACCCGCGCACCCGCCGCCTGCGCGACAATCGGCTTGGCATGATAGGCGACGCCCAGACCGGCGCGTCCGATCATGTCGAGGTCGTTGGCGCCGTCGCCCGCCGCAAGCGTTTCCTCATAGGAAATGCCGAGCGCCTTCGCTTCGTTTTCCAGCGTCTGCAATTTCGCTTCGCGCCCCAGGATCGGTTCGGCCACCGTTCCCGTCAGATGCGCGCCGTCGTCCAGCAGAACATTGCCGAAATTCGCATCGAACCCCGCATCGGCCGCCACGCGCGAGGTGAAGAAGGTGAACCCGCCCGACACGAGAACAGTCCGCGCGCCATGCGCCTTCATCGTGGCGAGCAACGCGCGCGCCCCCGGATTGAGCCGCACCCGCTCGCCATACACCCGCGCCAGCCGGTGCACCGGCAATCCCTTGAGCAGCGCCACACGCTCGCGCAAGGCGGGTGCGAACGCGATCTCGCCCGCCATAGCGCGTTCGGTGATGGCGGCAACTTGCGGCTTCAACCCCATCGCATCCGCGATCTCGTCCAGGCATTCGCAGGAGATGATGGTGGAATCCATGTCGGCCACGAACAATTTCTTGCGGCGATGCAGACCAGAGACCACATTGACGTCGAGCGAAGTTCCCTCGGTTTCTGCGCAAACCGCCGCTCTTGCCTCTTCCTCGTCGCCCTCAAAGGGGATTTCGAAGGCGCGGTCTTGCGAAAGCCACGTCCCCGCACCGGTTTTGGAATGTTCGGCCAAGACAGAGGCGATGCGTGGTGCGTGGACCCCGGCGTCCTTGCCGATCACGCTCAGGATAAGAGGAAATTCACCAATCAAATGCGTTGCCCTTCTTGGCAATGGGAAACCGCAGGGATCATTCTTGAAAGACAGAGGGACGATTCGCAAATGCGCGTGGACGCGGTGCTTATTGCAGGGCCCACCGCAAGCGGCAAGTCGGCCGCGGCGCTGGCGCTGGCCGAGGCGATAGGCGGCTCGCTGATCAACTGCGACTCCATGCAAGTCTACCGCGAGTTGCGCATCCTGACCGCGCGCCCGCCGGACGAAGACATGGCGCGCGCGCCCCATCATCTCTACGGCCATGTGAGCGTGGCCGAGCGCTATTCCGCAGGCCGCTATCAGTCCGATGCGGCGGAAGCGCTCGCCAAAGTGCGCGCCGATTGCCGCGTCCCCATCTTCGTCGGCGGCACGGGGCTTTACTTCGGCGTGCTCACCGAAGGCCTTTCCGAAATCCCCCAAGTGCCGTCGCATATCCACGAAGCGCTGCGCAACAAGCTTCTGATCGAAGGCAACGATGCGTTCTACGCCCACCTCAAATTGCGCGATGCCGAAACCGCCGCTCAGCTTCGCCCCTCCGATCCGCAGCGCATGTTGCGCGCGATGGAAGTTCTCGAAGCCACGGGCCGCTCTCTCGCAAGCTGGCAGAAGGAAAGCGGCGAGCCCGTTCTGAAAGGTCAGCGTCTCGCACGTTTCGTGCTCGATCCGCCGCGCGTCATTCTGCATCCGCGTATTGCCGAGCGTTACAGGAAGATGGTGGAGCAGGGCGTGCTGGAAGAAGTGCGCGGCGTCGCCGGTCTCGATGACAGCTTGCCCGCCGCGAAGACGTTGGGCCTGCGCGAATTGCGGGAGTTCGATGAAGGCAAGCTCTCCGCGGCCCAAGTCGAAGAGGCCATTATCATCGGCACCCGCCAATACGCCAAGCGCCAGACCACCTGGTTCCGCAACAAGATGGCCGGTTGGACGTGGCTTCCTGTCGTCGGGCAGAGCAATATTATTGCTGAAATGCTGAAATTAATTAAATGATCTTGCTTGACTGTGAAATCGCTCCGCCATATGTTGCGCCGCGAAAACTGGGGCAGGCCATGCGCACTGTGCTCGTACTTGTATGTGGGCCATCGAACGGGCGGGACTAAACCTCCCGCGTTCCGAACGGTGGCTTTTACCCAAGGGGCGGCAACGCCCCTTTCGCTTTTCTGGTGCTTTGTTTTTGAAGGACGTCCGAGATGGACAAGGAAACAACGATGACGGCAGGCGACACGCTCGAACTGAGCGGTGCCGAAATGGTGATCCGCGCGCTGAAAGATCAGGGCGTGGAACATATCTTCGGTTATCCCGGCGGCGCCGTGCTTCCGATCTATGATGCGTTGTTCGCCGCCGAAGGCATCGTCCATGTGCTGTGCCGTCACGAACAGGGCGCCACGCATGCCGCCGAAGGTTACGCGCGCTCCACCGGCAAACCCGGCGTCGTTCTTGTGACTTCTGGTCCCGGCGCCACGAACGCCGTCACGGGGCTCACCGATGCGCTGATGGATTCCATTCCGCTCGTCGTGCTGACGGGGCAGGTGGCCACGCATCTCATCGGCAACGATGCGTTCCAGGAATGCGATACCATCGGCATCACGCGCCCCTGCACCAAGCACAACTGGCTGGTGAAAGACGTCAACGATCTGCCGCGCGTCATCCACGAAGCATTCCAGATCGCCACCACCGGCCGTCCCGGCCCCGTGGTTGTCGACATTCCGAAAGACGTGCAGTTCAAGAAGGGTGCCTATGTCGGCCCGCAATCGGTGCGCCACCGCACCTATCGCCCCAAGACCGATCCCGATCTGTCGCAGATCATCAAAGCCATCGAATTGATGGAAGGGGCCAAGCGCCCGATCATCTATTCCGGTGGCGGCATCATCAATTCCGGCCCCGAAGCAAGCAAGCTGCTGCGCGAATTGGCGAAAGTCACCGGTTTCCCCGTCACGTCGACACTGATGGGCCTCGGTGCGTTCCCGGCGTCCGATCCGCAATGGCTCGGCATGCTCGGCATGCACGGCACTTACGAAGCCAATCTCGCGATGCACGGTTGCGACGTGATGATCTGCCTCGGCGCGC
>CAZTCU010000271.1:2794-4190 GCA_964612235.1 uncultured Rhizobium sp. | reverse complement strand
AGCCGCGCCAACGCCTCGTCCGCCGTCTTCATGCCGGTGTAGTGCAGTACCAGCATGTCCACGCTCGCATCGCGCGCATCGTGGTTGGGCGACGGGCATTCGACGAGGCGATAGGCCATCATAGGAAGATCTTATACGCCACGGTTTCGCCGGAAGGCTGCTTCAGTGCGAATTCTGCGCCTTTGGCATGCTCTTCGACCAGCGCCTCGAACAGGCGCAGCGCGTTGCGGATGACCTCCGCATAGGACGCGGCTTCGGTTTTCTCCTTCAGGCGCTGCAGGCGTTCCATCGCCTGCGGCGGCATTTCGAGCTGCACGCGCGTGGTGCTGCGCTCGCCAGCCACATCTTCTTCGCGGCCATGACGGCGGCGGTGGTGATGATGGTGTGGGCCTCTATGCATTGTCTTTGTCTTTCTGGTTTCTCATGCGCTCGCGGAAGGCATGGAAGCGTTCGTGCCATTCCCGTCTCCAACGATCGCGCATTTCATGTTGTTCGCGCTTCCATTCCCGCCATATCTCGCGGCTGAATTCTGCGCAGTCCGAGGCGATACCGCCTTCGAGGGGAAATTCGTCCCCGACATTCACGTTCAGTTTGCTCAAGCCAATCTCCTTTCGATTAGCGTGAGCCGTTCTAATCAAGCAATAATCATAAGTCAATCATATTTTGATGAATCAATTAAACCCTTGTTCCTTCTTGATTTTATCGTAAGCGCCGTTGATCGCGGCGAGCTTTTCGTTGGCGAGCTTGACGAATTCTTCCGGCACGCCGCGCGCGATCAACCGGTCGGGATGGTTCTCGCGCACCAGCATCCGATAGGTGTGTTTGATCTCTTCTTCCTTCGCCTCGTAAGTGATGCCCAGCACCGCATAGGGATCGCCCGAGGTCATCCCAAAATGCGAGGCGCGGATGCGGCGGAATTCGTTGGGCGCGAATCCGAAGATCTCGGCGGTCGTTTCGAGAAACTTCTCTTCGCCGGGATGGAAAAAGCCGTCGGCCTTCGCGATTTCGAACAGACCGTCGAGAATGTCTTCCAGCATCGCCGGATTGCCGCGGAACATGCGCGCGATCTGCCCGGCATAGGCTTCGAACCCCGCCACGTCCTGGCGTGCGAGATTGAACAGGCGGCGCACATTGGCGCGTTCGCCCGGCGGGATCTGGAAAATGCGCTCGAACGCGGCGATCTCGTCATCGCTAACGATGCCGTCGGCTTTCGCCATTTTTGCCGAGAGCGCAATGATCGCGATGGTGAACGCGACACCCGGATTGCGCTGGTCCGCCTCCTCGTCGCGGTCGAACAAATAGTGCCCGGTCGCAGCCCCGATAACCGCGCCGACCGGCCCGCCGCCGAACAGGAACCCTGCCGCGGCACCCGTTATTTTTCCCCAGATGGACATGG
>CAZTCU010000271.1:432-2694 GCA_964612235.1 uncultured Rhizobium sp. | reverse complement strand
CGGCGCATTGCAGAGATTTAAGCTTCTGTCCGCCGATCCGCGTTACGACGACGCCGCGCTGGAAGGCATTCGCCGCGCGCTGGGCGTGGCGACGAACGCGGCGATCCCTTCGGAACGCATCGCCGAAGTCCGCATGGGCACCACGGTCGCCACCAACGCATTGCTCGAACGCAAGGGCGAACGCACGGCGCTCGTCACCACCCGCGGTTTCGCCGATCAGTTGCGCATCGGCTATCAGAACCGCCCCAAACTTTTCGCGCTGAACATCGAACTGCCGGAGATGCTTTATGCGCGCGTGGTTGAAGCCCAGGAGCGGGTGACGGCGGAAGGCGAAATCCTCACGCCGCTGGACGAAGCAGCGCTGAAACAAGATCTGGAAGCTTTGCGGCGCGAAGGCTTTGCGGCCTGCGCCATCGTGTTCCTGCACGGCTACCGTTTCCCCGCGCACGAACGGCGCGCCGTGGAGCTGGCGCGCGCAGCAGGCTTCACGCAGGTCTCGGCCAGCCACGAAACCGTGCCGTTGATGCGCTATGTCAGCCGCGGCGATACCACGGTGGCGGATGCTTATCTTTCGCCGGTGCTGTCGCGTTACGCCAGCCGCATCGCGCAAGCCATCGGCGCGCGCGAGGGCGGCCCTCGCCTCTTCTTCATGACCTCCAACGGCGGCTTGGCATCGCCGGATTTCTTTCGCGGCAAGGATGCGATCCTTTCCGGCCCCGCGGGCGGCGTGATCGGCATGGCGGAAACCGCGCGCGAAGCGGGATTCCCGCGCGTGATCGGTTTCGACATGGGCGGCACTTCGACCGACGTCTCGCGTTTCGACGGCGAATATGAACGCGTGCAGGAAACCGAAGTCGCGGGCGTGCGCCTGCGCGTGCCGATGATGGCGGTCCACACGGTGGCGGCGGGCGGCGGCTCCATTCTCTCCTATGACGGCGCGCGCTTTCGCGCAGGCCCGCAATCCGCAGGCGCCGATCCCGGACCGAAATGCTATCGTCGCGGCGGGCCCCTCACCGTCACCGATGCGAACGTGATGGTGGGGAAACTCTCGCCGGATTTCTTTCCGCGCATCTTTGGCGCCAACGCCGATGAGCCGTTGGATGCGGAGTCGGTGCGAGCCGCATTCAAAGAACTCGCCACGCAAATCCGGCGCACACCGGAGGATGTGGCGGACGGCTTCATCCGCATCGCCGTCGAGAACATGGCCAACGCGATCAAGCGCATCTCGGTCGCCAAGGGCTATGACGCGCGCGACTACGCACTCAACTGTTTCGGCGGCGCGGGCGGGCAGCACGCCTGTCTGGTGGCCGATGCGCTGGGCATCTCGACCATCTTCATCCACCCCTTTTCGGGATTGCTGTCGGCCTACGGCATGAAACGCGCCCGCGTGCGCGCGTTGCGGCAGATGGCGGTGGGCCAGCCGCTCGCGGATGAAACGATGATGGCCCTGGTGCGCCGCGCCAATGTGCTCGCCGAAGATGCCGAAGCCCATGTCGAGGCCCAGGGAGGCCTTGCGCCGCAAACGGTGGCGCGCGCCCATCTGCGTTATGACGGAAGCGACACAACGCTTGCCATTCCGCTGGCCGATTACGCCGGCATGGCCGCGCAATTCGCGGAGAAGCACGCGCAACTGTTCGGCTTCGGATTCGAAGGCCGCGAACTGATCGTGGACTCGCTCGAAGTCGAAGCCGTCAGCGGCGAAACCGAACGTGCAGCACAACCTGCGAATACCCACACGGCGGCGAAAGCCGAACCGACGGCGCAATCGCGCTTCTATTCGCAAAGCGCATGGCATGACGCACCCGTCCATCGGACCGACGACATGGCCGCGGACAGCGAAATCTCCGGTCCCGCGCTTCTGATCGAGCCACACCAGACCATCGTGGTCGAACCGGGATGGAAAGCGGCGATGACGCCGGCGCGCGCACTGGTGCTGAAACGCACCGCGCCGAAAACGGCCGCGAAAACCGGAACGGACGCCGATCCCGTGTCGCTTGAAGTGTTCGCCAACCTGTTCATGGCGATTGCGGAGGAAATGGGCGCCACGCTGCAGAACACCGCCACCAGCGTGAACATCAAGGAACGGCTCGACTTCTCCTGCGCGGTGTTCGACCAGACCGGTGCGCTCGTCGCCAACGCGCCGCATATGCCGGTGCATCTGGGCTCGATGGACCGCTCGGTCGAGACCGTGATCGCCAATAATCCGGTGATCAGGCCGGGTGACGTCTACTGCCTGAACGCGCCCTATAACGGCGGCACGCA
>CAZTCU010000271.1:0-422 GCA_964612235.1 uncultured Rhizobium sp. | reverse complement strand
GACGCACAAGGCGGTCTTGTCGCCAACGCACCGCACATGCCGGTGCATCTGGGATCGATGGGCGATTGCGTCACCGCCATCCTGCGCAAACACGGCGCAGACATGTCGCCGGGCGACGTGTTCGTCACCAACGCGCCCTATGACGGCGGAACGCATCTGCCGGATGTGACGGTGGTGATGCCGGTGTTCGTGGACAAGGCGCGCGCCTTTTTCGTCGCCGCGCGCGGCCATCACGCCGATATCGGCGGCATCACGCCCGGCTCCATGCCGCCCTTCTCGCGCGACATATCGGAAGAAGGCGTGCTGTTTGACGGCATCCGCATGGTCGGGCGCGGAAAGTTCGCGGAAACCGCCATGCGCGCCGTGCTGACAGGCAGCTCATATCCGGCACGAAATCCCGACCAGAACATCGCGGATTTGAA
>CAZTCU010000270.1:0-4200 GCA_964612235.1 uncultured Rhizobium sp. | reverse complement strand
GGGCATTCTTTTTTATCTACCCACGAACACTGAGTTGCATTTGCCGCCCACCTCTATCCACAATCATCGACCACTCGCCTTGACCTGAATCAAGAGCGCGGGTGAGATCGCCGACACGATTGATCTTTGCACCGTTGACTTCAACAACAATATCGCCGCGCTGGAAGCCGTAGCCGTCGGCGGGCGTGCCGGGCGCGGTGGAGACGACCACGACGCCCTTCGCATCGGTGCCGAAACCGAAATCGTCCGCCGTGGCGGGCGAGAGGTTTTCGATCTTCGCGCCGGTCATGGGGTTGCGGCCGGAGATCGTGGTGGTCTGCCGCGGCGGATCTTCAGGGGCGAGCATCAGCTTTGCCTGAACGTCGCGCGCCTTGCCGTTGGACCAGACGTGCAGTTTCACCGTGTCGCCGGGCTTGTGCGTGGCGATGCGATAGTTGAGGGATTGCATGTCGTCGACGGGTGTTCCGTCTACGGACAAAATCACGTCGCCGGTCTTGAGCCCTGCCCTGCCCACCGGGCCGGGGCCATAGACGCTTTTGAGGAGCACGCCGCCGGGGCGCGAAAGGCCCACGGTGGAGGCAAGGCTCGACGTCACCGCCTGGCCGTCGGCGCCGATCCACGGCAGTTTCACGCCGCCGGTCGACGCGCCTTCCAGCACGCGGCGCACCAGATTGGCGGGGATCGCGAAACCAATGCCCGCATATTGGCCGGTGCGCGAGACGATGGCCGTGTTGATGCCCGCGAGCTTGCCGTCGGTCGTCACCAGGGCGCCGCCGGAATTGCCGGGGTTCACGGCAGCGTCGGTTTGAATGAAGAACTGATAGTCACTGGCGCCGACGCCGGTGCGCGCGAGCGCGGACACGATGCCCATGGTGACCGTCTGGCCGACGCCGAACGGATCGCCGATGGCGAGAACGAGATCGCCGACGGAGAGCTTGTCGCTGTCGCCGAAGGGAATGGTGGGGAGCTTTTCGCCCTTGGTGTCGATCTTCAGTACGGCGAGGTCGGTGCGCGAGTCCGCGAGCACGACTTTCGCCTTGAACTCGCGCTTGTCGGAGAGCACCACGACGATGTTCTGGCCGCCCTGCACGACGTGATTGTTGGTGAGGATCGTTCCGTCGGACCGCACGATGACGCCGGAGCCCAGCGATTGCTGCACGCGCTGGCGCATTTCGGGCGTGACGCCGAAGAACCGCTGGAACAGCGGATCGTTGAACAGCGGATTGACCTGCTGCTGCACCACCGTGCGGGCGTAGACGTTGACCACGGCGGGAGCGACGCGCTTGACGACGGGCGCGAAGGAAAGCTGCACCTGCATCAGGGATTGCGGGATTTCGGGCTTGGGAAGGGCCTTCTGGGGGGCGGGCGATGCGGCGAGGGCAGGCACGGCCAAAACCGTAAAGAGCAAAACTACAAAGCGTGAGAGCAACGGCATCATTGTACTCCAGTCATCGTCACACAACTTCCAGTGGAACCGAAGGCAGGGATGTGCAACACTCAATATAGCGGGCGGCGGGGGAAACAATGGAAGACTTCAAGGGCGGCAGTGCGGCCGTTCAATCCATCAGATTTGCGGGCGATCACTTTACTGCCTTCCTGAAACTGACGGCAACCTGGGCGGCGATTTCCACTGCCATCGTTCTGGCCTTCTGTTTCATCGCCCACCCTGCCGGCCCCGACGCATCGCTGGGCGCGCAACTCGATGCGCTCGACGCAATGAAAGGCCGGGTCAAACAGGCCGTGACTCTGTTGCCGAATATTTTCGGAACCATTGCCGTCGGCGTGAGCTGGATAAAATTCGTGTTGCTCGATGAGGAGCCACGCAATCCGCTCCGGCTTACAGGAGAAATGGGAACCTATTTTGTGCGGTCCATCCAAATCGGCTTTCTCTCGGCGCTTGCAGCGCTGCCCGGCATCATTGTTGCGATCGCGCTCGGCTCTGCATTGGGAAAGCCGTGGGGATATGTCGGCGCTGCAATCGGCGGATTGGCAGCCGTCGCTTGTTTCCTTGTGGTCTATGCGCGTTTGCTGATCGTGCTGCCTTCAGTGGCGGTCAGCGAAGATATCAAAGTTGGGGACGCCTTCGGTCTTACCAGGCAGCGTTACGTCGCGGTGACCTTGGGGCTGTTTCTCAGTTACCTGATACCATTCGCAGGCCTCATAGCTGTGATTTTTGTTTTGGGAATGCTCTCGACCCTGTCGCATGACATTGGATCGCTTCTCATGGAAGCCGGAACCAATCTCGGCACTTTCATGATGACCGGAATTGTCGCGGGATATACGGCCCTCGTCTACCGCGCCTTTGCGCCGGGCGATATCGGCAATCAGATCGCCAAACAGTTTGAATGAAATAGGGGCGGCTCTCGCGAGCCAACATTGCAGGACTTCGGGGGTACAGCGCCATGACCTTCAAGCGGGCCCTTCTTGCAGCGCTGTTCATTGCCTTAAGTGCCAGTCCTTCGCAGGCGCAATCTGATCCGGTAGACGCTGTTTTTCAGGAATGGCTTAACGCCTTCAATTCTGGCGACGCCAGCGCAATCCGGAAATTCTACGCAGAGCGTCTGGGCGACGCTGATGTCGCCTACCCGCTCGAAAACGCCGAGGACACCTGCGGGTTTGACACCGTGCGCGTGGAATCCCGGACCGCGCAGAGCATCAGCGTCCTGCTGGTTGAAAAGTGTTTGCCGGCCCTTGAGCGGTTGAAAATAGAGCTCGGCGCTGCGGGCGAGAAAAAACTGAAGACCTTCGATCTCTACCCTCTCAAACTTCCACCGGAGAGGGTGAATGCCGCGCTGACAGATATTGCGGATCGCCTTTCAGCGAAAGACAAGTTTGCCGGGGCCGTGATCATCGCGCATGGCAACGAGCAGTGGTCCCACAACTGGGGCAACCTGGACAAGTCGGACGCAAAGCCCATCACCGCGGACACGCCCATGCTCCTCGCATCGGCGGGAAAGATGTTCACCGCCGTATCCGTGCTGCAACTCGTCGATGCCGGGAAGATCGATCTCGATGCGCCGCTCGGCCGGTACCTGACCGATTATCCCAACAAGGAAACGGCGCGGGTAACGGTTCGCCAATTGCTGGAGCATCGCGGTGGTACGGGCGATATCGGTATCCTCGGCAAAGATGATGGGGCCAATCGTGCGCACGTTCGAACCATCGCAGATATGATAGCGCTCAACGGCAATCGCCCGCCGGATTTTCCTCCCGGTACCAAGGCCGACTATTCGAACTATGGCTTTGTGCTGCTTGGCGCCATCGTCGAGCGCGTGAGCGGCGAGAGTTACTACGACTATGTCGCCGAACACGTCTTCAAGCCGGCCGGAATGCTGAACGCAGGCTTTCCCGATCTTGAGCATCTGGATGGCGTTGCAACCGGGTATACGACCTTCTTTGGAAAGATCCCGAAACTGGTTTCGAACCGCGATGTACTGCCCTGGCGAGGAATGCCGGCGGGAGGTGGGGTCGCCAGCGCGAACGACATGCTCAAATTCTTCAACGCCATGAAGTCAGGCAAGCTCCTGTCCGCGAAAATGCTGAAGCTGGCGACAACAGCGGGTGACACGCCTTGGTACGGCATGGGGTTCATCGTCAATTCTCACGAGAACCAAAGCTGGGGGCACGGTGGCCAGTCCTATGGGATGGATGTGGCGGCCCATTATTATCCCGCGCACGATACCACGTTCATTTGTCTGGCAACGCGGGACATGGCGTGCGACCGCCTCATGTACGATTGGTATCGAAGATATTTCGGCTGGCCGAAATGATGCCACGGTGACAAAAAGAAAGGGCGGCACCACGGCCGCCCTTAATTCATTTGCGATGCGAACCGAAATTACTCTTCGGTCTCGTTCTCTTCGTCCGCGATTTCCACCGGGCCGGAATCGAGGCCCTTGGCGTCCACGTCGCGGTCGATGAATTCGATGAAGGCCATCGCGGCGTTGTCACCGTGACGGAAGCCTGCTTTCAGCACGCGGGTGTAGCCGCCCGGACGGGCCGCGTAGCGCGGGCCGATCACGTCGAACAGCTTCTTCACCTGGGTCTCGTCGCGGATCTGCGAGAGCGCCAGGCGGCGCGAATGCAGGTTGTTGCGGCGGGACAGCGTGACCAGTTTCTCGACCACGGGGCGAAGTTCCTTCGCCTTGGGAAGAGTCGTCTTGATCTGCTCGTGCTTGATCAGCGCGGCAGCCATGTTGG
>CAZTCU010000269.1:0-4216 GCA_964612235.1 uncultured Rhizobium sp. | reverse complement strand
GTTCGAATCCTTCCGCCCCAGCCAAATTTGGCTTTCGCCGAAGCCACTCCCTTCCACCGCCGCGGCCGGACGGTGGTAGTGCATTTTCTGCAATCATATCAAATGGTTCCGTGAAGCAATCAAAGGCGGGCGAGTTGGACCTGCACGGTCGGCCCGACGCAATCAGCCTGTCGAGCTTCGTGGGCTGCCGCTGGTTGCTCGGCGTAACCCACAAGAGCGAACAGCGAGAGTCGCCCCTTTGTCACTAACAAAGAAAACTGGGCGACGAATGATCGCCGCCCAGTCAAATCTTCTCAATGATTTGGCTCATAAGAGCCTACACGTTCACCAATTCTTGGTAACGCGAATGCCGAACAGGCGCGGATCCGTGGTGAAGACGTTGGTGGTCAGCGCCGTGTCGTCCGAGTTGAGGAACGCGCCGGTGATGGCCGTGGTATCCAGCACGTTCTTCACATAGGCCATCGCCTGCCAACCGTCCTGATTGGTGAAGATCAGGGCGAAGTTCATGTTGGTGTAGCCGCGTAGCTTGTCGTAGTCGCTGTCATTGAAAATGCGCCAGTAGGAATTCGACTGCCAGTAGAAGTCGCCGTGCAATGTCCCAGCCCAATCCGCGGAAAGTGGCATGGAATAGTCCGCCGAGAGGCTGGTGGTGAAGCGCGGCGTGTTCGGGAGCTGATTGCCGCCGATGTCCTTGGTGAAACCCTGCCCCGCATTCGGTGCCATCGATGGATCGAAGCCCGCATAGCCCGGCAGATTCACCGGATCCGGATTGGCGACATAAGGCGCGCCCGTTACAGGATCCGCGTTGAAATTATAGGCATTCATGCAAGCAAGAGAGATGGGCGTAAAGACGCCGCCGGGCTGTCCATATGTCATCAACTCATTGACGGCATCGGTGGGCAGGATGCAGTTCGAGGTCTGCGTGATCTGCGGCTTCACGACCATCCAGCCGGAATGACCCGCGGTGCGATCCATTAGGTCGATAGCGGACTGGCCATCGTCGAACGTGGCATTCTCGAAGCCGCCGTTGAATCCAAGCTTGAGGCCAGGTAGCGGCGACCAGGAGGATTGGATTTCCGCGCCACGCACCGTGGCATTGAAGTTTAGGTTGACGGCGGTGCGGTCCACGATCTGCGAAATCTGGTAATGTTTATATTTGTAGTAGAACGCATCGACATTGAGAACGACTGAGCCATCCAGCGCGGAATTCTTGGAGCCGAGCTCGAAGGCATCGTTGAATTCCGGCTTGAAGGTGACGGGATGTGTCAGGTTGCTGGGAGATGCCAGATTGTATTGGCCGATATAGATGTTCGTGACGCCAGGTGGATTCGCACCGCCACCCTTATAGCCGTGAGCGTATGACGCATAGACCATGGTCTGGTCCGTGAAATCGAGCTTGGGCGTCCAGTCCACAACGGCGCGGCCGGTGAATTCGCGCCATTCCTGGCGAATCGCACCTTGCTGCGGAATGCCTATGCCCGCCACCAGCGCCCAACTGGGATATTCCTGGAAATTCTTGATGTCATCGGTCCAACGCAATCCGCCGGTGAATTTCACGTCAGGCGCCACCTGATAATAAATCTCGCCAAAACCCGCCCACGATTTGAGCTGGTAGGGGTTATGGCTAAGGAAATAGTTGTGGCCCTGGCCGTTTACCTGGTCGATCGGATTGGGATCGATATAGGCGCAGCCGATACCCAGCAGGGTGTTGTTGAAATTGTGCGGGTCCTGGGGAACGGGTCCGCAAGAATTTGCGACAGTTTCATTGAAGGGTATGTGCGGTGCATCCAACTGCTTGATGGCCTTGGGCTTCCGCGCGTTAAATTGTTCGACGAAGAGCGTCAGAAGATTGGAGAAGATGTAATAGTCTTCGGTGGTGTGGTAGTTGAGATAGTTGCCACCCACGACGAAATTCCAAGGCCCCTGAAATTGCGAGGAAAGGCGCAATTCCTGATAGAATTGCCGCGCCGTTTCCGAGGAACGGTCTAGTGCCACGAACCGGCTGGAACAGCCGAATTGCGGATCGCAAAATTCGTTGTCCTGGCCCACGAATGTCGAGCCGAAGGACGACACCGGGTCCTTCAGGAAATTTGCAATTGTGTTAAAGCGATTGAAGTCTTCTGTCGAATAGAGAAAGTCGTCGCCATAAGCGGTCTGCGAGTGAAGGGTCAGTTCCGGCGTGACGTTGTAATCGACATTGAATTCGTAGGTATTGTTTTTTGCGCGATAGGCCGGATCGACCTGCGAACTGATTCTGCGCAGATCTGGCGACTGAGACACGCTTGCATAAGGGTCGATGCTGTTGGGAATGGAGATATATCCGGGCGAAAAGGCGGCAAGCGAGGCAACGACGGGAATCGCACCTGCATTCGGCGTCTGATAGGACTCGGAAGAGTATAGCGAAACAGGACGGCAGCCCTGCGATAACCAGACCGATCCCAAATTGCCGCCGAACCCGTAATAGCCGTCGTTGCTGATGAAATTGGGCACCTGCGGGCCGGCGGGACCATCGACAACGGCAGGCGCGTTTGAGCGCGCACAAAGCTGCTTGGTCGAGCGTGCGCGATTGTCGTCTTCCTGGAAGTGCTCGTAGACAAACGTGGCCGACAGAGACTGGATCGGATGAAGCAGGAGGGATACGCGGCCTGACCAGAGATCGCGTCCATCGATGGCTTCGTTGGTGATGTCGTTGAACGCATATCCGTCGCGCTTGGTCCATTCGCCGGCGACGCGCAGGTCGATCTTGTCGGACAGCACCGGCACGTTGAGCATGCCTTCCAGACGGCGGCTGTTGTAGTTGCCGACATCCACCGACGCCTGCGCTTCCCAATTCTCGGTGGGCTTCGCGGAAATCACGTTGACGACGCCCGAGGTGGCGTTGCGGCCATAGAGCGTGCCTTGCGGCCCGCGCAACACTTCGACCTGCGACACGTCGAAGAATTCCTGCTCGAAGAAATGGTTGCGCAGGAACGGCACGTCGTTGAACGAGACGGCAACGGCGGGATCTGTGGTGGCAGAGATGGCTTGCGTGCCGATGCCGCGGATCTGGATGTTGTAGCCGGTGAAGTTCGTCTTCGTGAAGGTCAGGTTCGGCACCTGTTTCACCAGATCGGGGCCGCCTGCGGTTTGCGTGGCGGTGAGCTGTTCCTGGCTCAGCGCGGTGATCGCAATCGGAATACTCTGCACATCAGCGCCGCCCAGTTTCGAGGAGGTGACAGTGACCGTCTCCACCGCTGCGCGCTGCGATGGCGCGGCTTGGGCCAGCGTAAGCGAGAGATCGGCCGCTGGCGCCGCATCCGAGGAACGGTCGTCGCGCACGATGGAGACCGCGCCGCTGGCGTGGCGGCGGGCGACGAAGCCGGTGCCGGAAAGGATGCGGCTCAATGCTGCGTCGGCGGAAAGATCGCCTGCCGCACCCCTGCTGCGCACGCCCGCCACCGCGTCTTCGCGATAGGCGAGCGCAATGCCGGCCTGCTGGGCGTACGCATCGAGCGCCGCCTTGAGATCGCCGGGGGCCACGCTGAAACCTGCGGCGTGCGCCAGCGATGCCAAGCCCGCAAAGGCTGTCGAAAGCGCCAGCGCCGCCTTGAGGTTGTTTCGTTTCTTCATGGTCCCCCCTTCAGGATTCAAATGATTGCGATCACCGCGAGATGATCACTTCGTCTCCGCGGTCTTTGACGTTCAGGTTGAAAAGATCGCGCGCCACATCGACCAACTGCTGGGTGCCGTTGACCGGGAACGTGCCGCCGATCTTCACCTTTGCGGCCACGGGATCGGCGATGACGATTTTCCGGGCGTTGTAGCGGTTGAGTTCGGCGGCGGCTTGGGCCAAGGCCGTGTGATCGAACACGATCACGTCGCGCCGCCAGCCGAGCTGATCGGAAAGGCTTTCGCTCGTGCGTTTCTTCAACGAAACCGTTCGCGCCGTGGCGACCATCACGTCGCCGGGCGACAGCAGCGTGGGCCTGGGCGCGTTGGCGGTTGTTGCTTCGACGCGCGCCTTGCCTTCGATCAGGGCGACTTCCAGCCGATCATGCTCCTTGCGCACGTCGAATTTGGTGCCGAGATCGACCACGCGATGATCGCCGACCGTGACCACGAAGGGCCGCGTTTCGTCGTGCACGATCTGGAAGAACGCCTCGCCGCGTTCGAGCGTCACCGCGCGGCCGCCTTGCGCGATGCGCACTTCGGTATTGGTGTTGAGTTCGATGCGCGA
>CAZTCU010000268.1:0-4224 GCA_964612235.1 uncultured Rhizobium sp. | reverse complement strand
TCCGCGAACCAGCCATTGCCGTAGCGTTGGGCGCAGTATTCGGCGCGGGCGCGGATGGCGTCGCGGCCCTGGAGCACCGCATTGTCATCGAGGCCGACCGAGGCATCTTCGCGGGCGGATTTCACGATGTACGTCTGGGTGTCGAAAAGGCCATGCCAATCCGGGGGTACGGACCATGCCGGCGTCGGCAATCCGGCGGCGGCGAGTTTGCGTTTGGTCAGCGGCTTGTCGCAGGTCGTCACCACCGGCTCGGAACGGTTGCCGGTGTAGGCAATGTCGAGTTCGTCGAACAACGCGATGGCTTGCGCGGCGCGATAGCCGGAGCCTTCGACGGCTTCCACCACGTTGAACAGAAGATCGGCGCGGGTTTCAGCCACCAGCGCTTTCAGTTCGCGAAGCTGCGGCGTGAAGGGCGCTTTCACGATCTCGTGGCCCAGCGAAACCAATGCCTGCGCGATGGCTTCGGCCTGGATCAGCGTGTCCTGCTCGTCCGGCGGCGCATGCGCCGGGATGTCGGAGTGCAGGACGAGGACGCGCATCGTCAGCCGCGCGGGTTCAGATGCGGATGACGTTTCAGGAACGCCTCCATGATCAGGCCGATCAGGGCCGCGTGCGAAATGCCGCGATAATTCGCGATGAAGCAGAGGTCGGAATAATCGGGGCGAAGGCCTGCCAGCGGATTGACCTCGATGAAATGCGGCCTGCCGTGTTCGTCGTTGCGGATGTCGATGCGTCCGCCGTCGCGGCAGCGCAGCGCGCGCCAGGCTGCGAGCGCCACATCGCCAGCCGCTTTCGCGGACGCCTCGTCGGCTTCAAGGATATCGACCTTGTCTTCCCAATAGTTCTTGTTCTCGAAGCCGTAGCCGTGGCCGATGTAATTGTCCTTCTGATGGATTTCGGAGACGCCCAGCACTTCCGCGGTGTCGCCCGTACCGATGATGCCGACGGTGAATTCGCGGCCCGGAAGAAACGTCTCGACTAGAACGGGCTGCGCGAAACGGTTGAGAAGATCGGTCGCCACGCAGGTCAGTTCGTTCAGATTCGTCACGCGCGATTTGGCGTTGACGCCCTTGCCCGATCCTTCGGCGACGGGCTTGAGGAACAGCGGATAGGGAAGCTTGATCTTTCCGACATCGGCGATCTTCTCGATCACCGCGAAGTCGGGCGTGGGCACGCCCTGGTCGCGCGCCACGCGCTTGGCCATCGCCTTGTCGAGCGTCACCGCGAGCGTCAGCGGATCGGAGAAGACGTAAGGGATGTCGTAGGCTTCGAGGATCGCGGGCACCTGCGCCTCTCGCGACACGCCTTTCAGGCCTTCGCAGAAATTGAACACGGCGTCCCAACGTTCGCCCGCCGCGAGTTTTCCGACCAGGCTTTTCACATGGCCGATGCGCGAGACCTGCCAGCCTTGCGAAGCGAGCGCGTCGCAGATCGCGTCGATCGTGACTTCGCTGTCGAACTCGGCCACGTCTTCTTCGCTGTGGCCGAGCGCGAGATAATCGGATTTGAGGTCGTACGTGACCCCGATACGCATGATGGCCTATTCCGCGGCGTATGCCGGCTTGTCGCTGCCGAGCGTGCCCGTGGGATCGGGGTAGCGATAAATGTTGCCCTCGAAATTGCGCAGCAGGAGATCGTCGCCGTCGCGGCCCACGACGGAATCCGGTGCGATGAGGATCTTCCCGCCGCCGCCCGGCGCATCGACGCAGAACGCGGGCGAAGCGTATCCGGTGGTGTGACCACGCAGCGCCCGGATGATCTCCACACCCTTCTCGACCGTGGTGCGGAAGTGGCCGGAACCGCGAATGGGATCCATTTGATAAAGATAATACGGCTTCACGCGGCGCTTCAGCAGACCCTGCATCAACGGCGTCATGATTGATGCATCGTCGTTGATGCCCTTCATCAGCACCGTCTGCGATCCGAGCGGTATGCCCGCATCGGCGAGACGTGAGAAGGATTCCGTCACCTCTTCCGTCAATTCGCGCGGATGGGTGACGTGGATGCTCATCCACAGCGGATGATGCTTCTTCAGCATCTTCACCAGATCCTTGGTGATGCGCTGCGGCGTCACCACCGGGACCTTGCTGCCGATGCGCAGGAACTCGATGTGTTTGATGGACCGCAGCCGCGTCAGCAGCCAGTCGAGCTTGTCGTCGCCGATGGTGAGGGGATCGCCGCCGGAGAGCAGCACATCGCGCACTTCGGTGTGCGCTTCGAGATAGGCGAGCGCCTTTTCCCATTGCCTGGTCGAGAACTGGTATTCGCCGCCCGGATTGCCGACGAGGCGCGAGCGCGTGCAGTAGCGGCAATAGGTCGAGCAGGTTCCCGTCGTGAGGAACAGCACGCGGTCTGGATAGCGATGCACGAGGCCCGGCGCGACGGTGTCGTGATCTTCGCCGAGCGGGTCGTCGGTCTCGCCGGGCAGGCGCAGATATTCGTCGCCCGTCATCACATGGGTACGGCGCAGAGGTTCGGCCGGATCGTCGAGGCCCATTAAACTTGCGTAATAGGGCGTGATGCCGACGGGCAGCGCGCCTTCGTGGCGTTCGACCGCGCTACGTTCGTCGTCGCTCAAGACGAAGATGCGCGACAGTTCCTTGAGATCGCGGATGCGCGTGCGCATTTGCCAGCGCCAGTCGTTCCACTCGGCGGTGGTCGTTCCGGGATAGAAGCGGCGATAGAAGGAGCGGGTGTCCGGATTGACGGGGAAGCGCAGAAGCGGCTTGCGGACGGGGGCCTTGGCGGGAAGCGGAAGCGGTGTTGCGGCGGAGTTGGAAGAGTCGGGAGCGATGACCGGTCTGGGAGGAACGGCCCGCAACGGAGGCTTCGGTTCACGCCTCCGCACTATCTGGAGACTCATCGATGTCTCGTATGCACCACCGGATATGCCTCGAAAGCCCCTTCGACTTCCCATCAAACGGCACATCGACGTCGCGCGATCATTAGAGCGATCCAAACAATCGTCAAGGGAGAGGGGTCACTCGGCCGGTGGAGCGATCACCTGATGGACCGGTTCGACGCGATAGACGTCGATGGTTACCGGCTTGCCACGGGAATAGTTCAAACCCGAAAGCGTATCGAGCCGGACGACCTCGGCACCCATCTCGGCAAGGCGGTTGGCGAAGCTGTCGCGTTCCTTGCGCTCGATCAGGGCAAGCCCTCCGGCATCGGCCACCGCATCGGCGGCGGCCGATCCATCGACGGCAAGCCGCGTGTTCGTGCCGAGAAGGAACACAAGGCTCGGCTCCTCATATCCTGCGAGCACCACGGGCGGGTCGCCGGGCCGCGTGTCCTTCGCGACGAGGGCTGCGGCACGCGGCGAGACCCAGAGCTTTTGCAAGAGCGGCGCGCCGCCGAGCGTGAGGACGGCGTAGAGGACGATGGCCGCCGCAACGGAGAACCCGATAGCGCCGGGGGCATCGCCTTTCAGGAAACGCGGGATCGCGACAAGACCTATGGCAGCTCCGATAGCGCTTGCGATGACGAGCCAGACCGGCGCGTGGCCCGCATACAGGATCGCGGCCACGATGGGCGCGGCTGCAATCGCGATGGTGCCGAGGCCATATTGCACGACGGCGGCGATGGCGAGCAGGCGTTCGCGTTTCAGCGTGACCTCGCTCGAAATCCACAGCGCCATCAGCACCGTCAGCGCCGGATAGGCAGGCAGGACATAGTGCGGGAGTTTGGTCGGGACGATCTCGGCCACGACCCAGACCGATGCGGCCCAGACGATGAGGAAGCGCACCGCCGGGGCTTCGCGCCGCATGACGGCAAACGCGATGGCCGGGATCAGGAACAGGGTTGCGGGCCAGAGCGCGGCGCTGACGAGCGCGAGGTAATAGCCGGGCGGCGCGCCATGCGTTTCCTGTCCGCCAGCGAGCTTGCTCGCGAAATCGTTGCCCAACGACTGGGTGAAGAATGCGCCGTGGCTTTGTATCCAGATCGCGATCAGCCAGGGCAGTACGATCAGCAGCAGCACACCGATGCCCGCGAGGGGTCGGGTCGCGCGCAGCCAGCCTCCGTCGCGATCCCAGAGCGACAGCACGGCCGCCGTCAGGATGCAGACGCCGGGCGTGACCGGACCTTTGACGAGGATGCCGACGCCGACCGCCGCCCATCCGGCGAGCGCAATGGCCCATGGCAGCGGTGGCCGCGCGGGATCGCGTGTCGCGAGATAGGCGCGCAGCAATACGCCTTGCGCGCCGACGATGGTGGCGAGCA